>JACYMF010000012.1 GCA_015272165.1 Cyanobacterium sp. T60_A2020_053 | reverse complement strand
GGTCATAGAAAACTATATCAGGGGTATGGAACGTGCCTCTTTAGACGCAGAGTCGCCAAGCTCTACTGAGTGCGGAAGCATGAGGCAACTTGGGGCGAAGAAGCGTCAGAAACGCATTTCTCAGCGTAGCGGAAATGCGTAGTTCATTTTACCTTTGCTCTTTTAATATCTCGCAAAGGCACAAAGATTTTTTTTCATTTACAGTCCTCATCAGAAGTTATGGCTTTACCTAAATCAAAACCTTTTCTTAAATGGGTGGGGGGAAAATCACAGCTAGTTAATGAGATTGATCAATTAATTGGTCAAGTTGTTCAGAAAACAAACAAAAATTTAACTTATATCGAACCATTTGTGGGTGGTGGTGCAATATTATTTCATGTTTTAAATAATGTCACTAATATTGAAAATTTCATCATTAATGATATTAATAGAGTTTTAGTTAATGCTTATAAAGCTATACAAAAAAATCACTTACAATTAATTGATTTATTACTAGATATACAAAGCAGTTATTATAGTTTGAATACTTTAGAGGAAAAACGAGTTTTCTATCTTGAAAAAAGAAAAGTTTTTAATTTTAGTAGTGAAGATCAGCTCATTAAAATAGCTTTATTAATTTTTTTAAATAAAACTTGTTTTAATGGTTTATATCGAGTAAATAAGCAAGGTAAGTTTAATGTTCCTTTTGGTAAATACCTAAAACCAACTATTTGCGATATTGATAATTTATCATCTGTTCATCAGTTTTTACAAAGGGTTAATATTTTAAATGGTGATTTTCAAGAAACCTTGGAGGGCGCTGTTTCTCCTAGTTTATTCTATTTAGACCCTCCTTATAAACCTATAAAGCTAACTTCTTCTTTTACGTCATATTCTCAGGGAATGTTTAATGATCAAGAGCAAATAAGACTTAAACTTTTTTGTGACGAAATTAATAAAAATAATCATTATTTCATTCTTAGTAATTCCGATGTCAAAAATTACGATAGTTGTAATAATTTTTTTGATGAATTATATCAACAATATAAGATTAAAAGAGTCAAAGCGAGAAGAAGTATTAATTCTCAGGGAGATAAAAGGGGGGAAGTTTTTGAGTTAATTATTACCAATTTTTAACTTTATTAAAATGCTTTGTCCTCACCCCCAACCCCTCTCCCACAGCAGGGTTTTTGCAAAGTCCGCATCAAAATTGATTTGCTTTTGACAAGAAGACAGGTTGACAGGGAGACAGGAGGATTTTTTACTATTAATTGATTTATTAGTAGTTAAAAACCTCTGAATTTCAGATTATTGGCTAGTTTGAGAAACTAACATTTTTGAGAATGAAAACGCCCTGCTCCCACAGGAGAGGGGAGTAATTTTTTCTAAAAATTCTGAGAAAAGTTAAAACTTGGGAGCTTCTTTCGGTAAACCTAACATATCATAGTTACCTTTACCTGGCGCTACCATCGGATAACAGTTTTCATTGGCTTTAACTCTCACATCCATTAAAACTGGTCCATCGTGCGCTAACATCTCAGCAACAGCGCCCTCCAACTCTTCACGGGTATCAACTACCATTCCTTTAACTCCGAAGGCTTGGGCCAGTAATTTAAAATCAGGCATTCCAGTCGTCATATTAGAAGAAGAATAACGCTCACCGTAAAAAGTTTCCTGCCATTGTCTTACCATACCCTGCCAACCGTTGTTAATAATAACGGTTTTAACCTTGATGTTATATTGAGCGAGGGTTGCCAATTCCTGTAAATTCATTTGGAAACTAGCGTCGCCACTAATACAAACAACTTCTTCATCAGGTAAAGCGACTTTAGCGCCCATAGCCGCAGGTAAACCATAGCCCATGGTACCCAAACCAGCACTAGAAATCCAACGGCGTGGACCTGTTTTCAAGAATTGAGCTGACCACATTTGATGTTGTCCTACATCTGTAGTATAACAGGCGAGGGGCGCTTGATTGGCAATTTCCACAATGACTTCTTGAGGGGAAAGAGCATTTTCAGGGTGAGGCACTTCGAGGGGATAATCATTTTTCCATTGTGCAATGGTAGCTAACCATTCACCAGTATCGGTTTCGGTGGATAAGTCTAAATCATCAATGCGATGGAGAATTTGTCTTAAAACTTGGCGCACGTCACCAACAATCGGCACATCTGGGCGACGGTTTTTACCTACTTCCGCCGGATCAATATCGATATGTATTACTTTTGCTTTCGAGGCAAATTCATCTAATTTACCCGTAACTCGGTCATCAAAGCGCGCGCCAACGGCAATCAATAAATCACAAGCAGTAACAGCAAAATTAGCGTAAGCGGTGCCGTGCATCCCCAACATACTAACAGAAAGGGGATCATGTTCATCAAAAGCTCCCAATCCCATCAAAGTAGTGGTGACAGGAATTTGAAAACGTTGAGCTAAGGCTTTAATTTCTTCATGGGCATTAGCTAAAATTGCTCCCCCCCCAACGTATAATAAAGGGCGACGGGCGCTGGTAATCAAATCAATGGCAGCGTTAATTTGGCGAGGATTACCCTTAACGGTAGGGCGATAACTAGCTAATTTGACATCACCGGGGTTAACAGGCACATAATCACACTCTTCTAAGCCCACATCCTTGGGAATGTCCACCAATACAGGACCTGGGCGCCCAGTACTAGCAATGTGGAAGGCTTCAGCGAGAATCCATGCAATATCACGGGCATGGCGCGCTACATAGGAATGCTTCACAATAGGTAGGGTAATCCCATAAATATCGGTTTCTTGAAACGCATCTGAACCGATGGCAGCACGAGGCACTTGTCCTGTGATGATGACCATAGGAATAGAGTCCATGTGCGCCGTAGCGATGCCCGTAACCAGATTAGTAGCACCCGGCCCAGATGTCCCAAAACATACCCCGACTTTACCCGTAGCGCGCGCGTAACCATCGGCAGCATGAGCCGCGCCCTGTTCATGTCTAACTAAGATATGTTTTAATTTTCCTTGGGCTTCAAAACGATATAATTCATCATAGATCGGCAAAATTGCTCCACCCGGATAACCGAAAATATGTTCTACCCCATGACGACAAAGGCTATCCATTAAGGCAAATGCTCCGGTGGCGGTGATGGGCGCTATTTCTGGGGACAGTTTTACTGGGGAAATGTTAGAAGCTACCATAGAAGTTATTTTATTTGTGTCTTTGATTACATATCTTCTTATTTTATAGCTCCCAGTAGTATCTTGTAACGTCTTTTTGTCGATTTGTTACATTTTGTTTTTTCATTTTTATAGCAATCCTAAATGATTCATAAGAAAATAAACACAAACAATTAAAAAACTTTTTTCCTTTTAGTATATAAATGGTTGATTAGGTTAGACAATAGGCAATAAAAATTTATTAAATAATCTTAATTCAATTTATTGAACGTAATCTCACAAGCCGTGTAATTCATTACACGGTGGATGTAAGGTGAAGATACTATATTTAAAAAATAATTGATTTTAAACAGGGCTAACATTATGGCATAATTAGAGCTTGAGGAGCAAATAGCAATTAACAGATTATGAATAGAGAAGTAAATTGTCAGGTTGAATGTGTTAATGGTTGTATTTTAGGCGAAAAATGTCCCAATCGAGAATATGCCCAAGAAACTACTAAATTTTTACAAAATACCTCTTTAGATAAAATGCTAGAAATGGCAGAAATCGCACGCCAAAAAAAATTAACTGAGCCTCCAAAATGGGTTATTCCTGATGAATTATGAATTATGAATTATGAGTTATGAATTATGAATTATGAGTTATGAATTCTCTATTTAGAACAGTATTTCGGGCTAAAATCCCGAATTTTGTTAATTAATAATTTTAAAATCGAAAAAAATTTGTCAAAAGAAAGATTAGATATTTTATTAACTCAGCAAAATCTTTGCGAATCTCGTGCCTTAGCTCAAAAATTGATCAGAGCGGGAAAAGTAAAGGTAAAAGGTCACGTTGTGGATAAACCGGGGACATTATTCTCCGTGGATGTGGCTATTGAGGTAAAAGCCCAAGCGCCCTTCGTCTCCCGAGGTGGCGAAAAATTGATACGGGCGCTGGATTATTTTAATATTGATGTAGTTGATAAAATATGTCTTGACGGCGGTATTTCCACGGGAGGATTTACCGATTGTCTATTACAAAAAGGAGCAAAATTAGTTTATGGTGTAGATGTGGGTTATGGGCAAGTGGCTTGGCAACTGCGACAGGATGAGCGAGTCGTTTTAAGGGAAAGAACTAATTTTCGTCATCTTAGTTTTGCTGATTTGTATGGAGAAAATCCAGCGCCCTCCCTCGGTGTTATGGATTTATCTTTTATTTCTCTCACCAAAGTATTAGATAATCTCTGGCAATTATTATTAGAACCCAGAGAAGTTATATTATTAGTGAAACCACAATTTGAAGTGGGCAAAGGTAAAGTTGGTAAAAATGGCGTAGTCAGAGAAGTAGAATTACAGGCAGGGGCGCTGGAAAATGTCATGCACCACGCCATTAAATTAGGATGGCAATATCAAGGGGTGACATATTCCCCCATCACTGGACCGGCTGGTAATATAGAGTATTTACTATGGTTAAAACAGGGAAATAGCAACGAGATTCCTCCCTTAGAATTATTCAGCGCCCTTGCCCAAGAAGCTCAAGAAAAACTTAATTCATAACCGTTTCTTTAGAGATATTTTTGCTAGTGATGGGGTTGTGTTCTGGATTTTGAGCCTCAGCACTGACAACACTAACTCCCTCGTCTTTTAATTGAATCATAATCTTGGGACCAGAACTTGCCAAACGAACTACCATACCATCTCGCACTAAAACCTTGTTAATTTTTCTGCCATTAACAAAAGTACCATTCGACCCCAAACTCACTAATGCCCAATCAGCGCCCCTCGGTCTAATTTCCATGTGATGACGAGAAACCACCGCACTATATAACACTACATCATTATCATTAGCTCGTCCAATTCTAACCACAGTGTTAGGTTCAAAATTCCACTTTTGAACAGGGATTGATTTGAGAGGGTGTAAAAGAGTTAGGGTAATCACCGACATTTCATCTGGTTGAGTATTTTTTATATAGTTATACGTTAACGAGGGCTATTTTAACAACTATAGTCACTATACTTATTTATCCTACCCGATCTTGCTCCTAATCACATCAACAATCATTAAGTGTTTTTACGGACACTATTAGTGGGAAGTGGATAGTAGAAAGGTTGATAAATCAAAAGTTTGATCATAATCATAGCTTTTTAACAATTCCTAGTTTTCATCAATTTAAATGCAAACTAACTTAGGATTTTAGGTTTTGTGAGGGTTGAATAGTATTCAACCCATCATGAATAAAGTTTTATTAAACAAACGGTTTAAAACCCTGCTGATAAAAAATTAAGCAAAAATATAATCGTATAATTCACTGGGCTGAGGTTCAGGGCTTTCCTCTGCAAACTTCACCGCTTCATCAATATCAGCCATGACTTTTTTATCCACGGCATCCAATTCAGCCTGAGAAACGATGTTATTTTCCGTCAAATAACTGGCAAATTTCTTAATAGGGTCTCTGGCATTCCAAAACTCTTTTTCCTGTGCATCCCTTAATTCATCAGGATCAGCTAAAGAATGACCACGAAAACGATAAGTTAATGCTTCAATAAGAGTAGGACCTTCCCCGGCGCGCGCCCTGGCAATGGCTTTTTGTGCCACATCCCTAACTGCCAACAAGTCCATACCGTCAACTTCATAGCCTTCCATGCTAAAAACACTAGCTTTTTTATAAATTTCAGGCTGAGAAGTAGCGCGATCATGAGCCATACCAATGGCCCATTTATTATTTTCCACCACATAAATAACCGGCAACTTCCACAGCGCCGCCATGTTTAGACATTCAAAAAACTGACCATTATTACTGGCGCCATCGCCAAAAAAACAAACTGTTACCTGATCCGAACTTTCATCCCCCAAAGCTAAACGGCGGTACATACTTTGATAAGCAGCGCCCGTCGCCACGGGGATACCCTCAGCCACGAAAGCATAACCACCTAAAAGACGATGTTGTGCCGAAAACATGTGCATGGAACCACCGCGCCCCTTACTGCAACCGGTGGACTTGCCGAATAACTCCGCCATTACCTCCTTGGCTGGAACACCGCTACTAAGGGCATGAACGTGATCTCTATAGGTACTACAAACGTAATCTTCTCCATTACGTAAGGATTTGACTATACCACTAGAAACAGCCTCCTGTCCGTTGTAGAGATGGACGAAACCGAACATTTTGCCCCGATAGTACATTTCCGCGCATTTGTCTTCAAACAAGCGCCCTAGCACCATATCTTCGTAATATTTCAGACTTTCTTCTTTACTGATTTTAACCGTAGAGTGATCAAATTTGGGTAGCTGTCTTTCTTCTGCCATATTTTTTTACAATATTTTAGTCAATCTCAATCTTACCTTACTTAGGGGCAGAGGAAGCAGAGGAAGCAGGGGAGGCAGGGGAGGCAGAGGAAGCAGGGGAGGCAGGGGAGGCAGGGGAGGCAGAGGAAGCAGAGGAAGCAGAGGAAGCAGGGGAGGCAGGGGAGGCAGAGGGGAGATCATAATTCATAATTCATAATTCATAATTCATAATTCATAATTCATAATTCACTCAACCTTTGCCCTTTTAATTAAAGTTGAATAGTTGTTTTAGCTGCCATCTGAGTTTTTTTCTTCTCTGCATTAGATAACTGCGCCCCCCCCTGTAACCTAGTGGCACTGGTTTGTAGGATAGTAGCGCCCGTCTCATCTCCTAATTGAATGGCGGTTTTAGCGGCAGTTTGTAATAAAGTGGCGGCAGCGAAAGAGTCTCCTTGTTCTAATTTTTCTTGGGCTAACTGAGTTTGACGATATTTAGCAAGGGTTAATACTGATTTTTGAATCTGAGAGTTGACTTGGGGCTGATATTGTGCTTGTACTTGAATATTGACGGGTATCACTTCCGAAAACATGGTTTCCCCTCTGACATTATCGTAACGCACTTGCACCGTAGCCACAGACTGATTACCTAACGATAATTTACCTAAATAAAGATTAGTTAAAATGATTCTCTCTTGAGTCATTAAATCCCCTAATCTGATGGTAAATTTTTGCAAATTATTTTCATCTCTTTGGGGGTGTAATTCTACGGTTTCGGGCGCTACTTGGGCGATGGGTTTCAATTCCGCTAGGCGCACATCTTCCGCTAATTCTAGTAATAAATAAGCATTGGTTAACCCGACGGATTCCATTCTTGCTAAAAGTTTTTGAAATTCTTGGGTAGCTTGATCGGCAAATTCGATATGACTTAAACTACCATTGGCAATATCGCTAATGGTTTCTAATACTTTTTGATTCCAATTATTACCAAATCCCATGGTGTTGATGGTAATGTTATATTCTGAGGCTAGTTGTGCCAATTTTAAACAGCGCCCGTTATCCCCATGCTCATTTTCTCCGTCTGTTAACAAAAGAATTTGAGAAATACGCTTATCTTTACCCTTATTAATTTCTTGGATACCTAATCTCATACCTTCGTCAATGGCTGTGCCACCATCGGCACTCAATGAGATAATACTATTTTTGATGGCTTCTTTGTTGGTAACATTTTGATTACTAACAATCACTTGAGCTTCATGGTTAAAGGCAATAATAGAAATAGTATCATCGGCGGTTAACTTATCGACAAAGGCGCCCACCGCCTGTTTAACATTCTCTAAGGGTTTTCCCACCATTGAACCACTACGATCTAAAATAAGGCAAATATTAAGGGGTAAGCGATTGATTTCCTGATCTTTTACTGCTTTGATACTTACCCCTAATTGTCGTTGGGTGCTAGTATTTTCAGAGGATATACTGGTATCGTTTAATTCTACTTCTATTAATGGTTTCATGGTTATTCCCCAGATTAGTCAACTCTATTATGGACATGAATAACGGTGAAGGGTGCTGTTCTTTAATGAATTATTAATAATTAGGGGGCGCTGAATAAATTAAAACCTTTGCCCCTTCCCCTTTTAACTTTGCCCCTTGAAAACCTTTGGGAGAGACAAATCAATTGCGCACAAAAAAAACACCCTTTTCAGAATGTCTTTTTGCTTATATACCCCCAAGGGAATTCGAATCCCTGTCGCCTCCGTGAAAGGGAGGTGTCCTAGGCCTCTAGACGATGGGGGCTTAGGTTTTGCGTGTTTTTTTGAATTAATCTTACATAACGCACACTTAATAATATAACCATTTTTTTTTAAAGTGTCAAGGAATTTATGGTTTGTGGAGAAAATATTTTTACGGCTCAGAAATGACGCTCAAGTTAACGTTTTGTTGATCTTCAAGGGGTTGATTACTTCTGACAACTAATCTTTCTGTAGGTTGTAATCCTTGTAAAATTTCCACTTGACCATTTTCGGTTTCGCCGATGGTAACGTTACGGAGAGTAACTTGAGGATTTTCGCCATTTTGGCTAAGAATAAAAACGGTGCTGTCATTGCCGTCAATTTCTAGGGCGGTTTGAGGAATGGTGATGGGCGCACTCCCCCCTGACTGAAGACTAACTCTGGCCAATAATCCGCCACTAATGCTTTGATTGGAGTTGTTAACGATAATTTCGATGGGGATTTGACGGGCGCTGGTGTTGGCGATAGGGGAAATATTATTGATTTGCCCTGTTAAAGTTTGGTGCGGATGCGACTGCTTGTATGGCTGTATTTTCTAAGGTTTTGGCTACTTCTACTTCTCGGCGAGGCACTGCACCTTCTTGGTATAATTGTTCTAGTCTATCTGCATCTGTCTGAGCTTGTTGTAACTCTGCTCTTGCTGATTCTACGGCAGTTTTGCTATCGTTAATTTGCGCCATAGCGCGCGCCAAATCGGCTTCCAGCGCCCTCAACTCCCCTTCAGAGCGTGTCACTGCTGATTGTAGGATAGTATCATCTAGTTGTCCAATAATTTGCCCTTGGCTCACTCTATCTCCTACATTAACGGCTAAGTTTAATAGTTGTCCTTCGGCTTGAGACCTTAATATTATTTCACTTTGGGGCGCAGTATTACCAATATATTCTCGACTGGGGGTGGCGGTGGCATTTTCTACTCTAATAACGTCCACGGAGGGGAGACGGGCTCTGGTTTGTCCTCTTTCTTCTTGTGCTTCTGTTTCTTGATTTGAGAAACATCCCCCCAAAAAACTACAGAAAATAATGATTAGGAAAGGGTTGGTAATTTTACTGGGTGACATGATGAAGATCGGAAAAAAGAATAATTGTTAAATTTTGTTAAAATCGCCTTCATTCTATCACAAGGAATTTTTAATTAATTTTGTAGTAAGTCAATAATGGCTTGATTAGCTTCAGGAAACTGAAAATTAGTTAACTCGCTAGGTGTAACCCAGCGCACTTCAACGGATTCCAACGGCTGAGGATTACCAGCAATGATATGACATTTAAACACCATCAAAGTTAAGGTAAACTCGGGGTAATTATGGTTAATATCCATGAGGTGACTATCTATCACAATATCAACCCCTAATTCTTCTTTGATTTCTCTAATTACACAATCTTCGGGGGTTTCTCCCTCTTCTATTTTACCGCCCGGAAATTCCCAATAACCCCCCATCGAGTCGTGGGGCGGGCGCTGGTCTATCAGTATATTATGACTATCGTCAATAATTACCGCTACAGAGATTCGTTTTTGAGGATATGTCATAAAGAAAATATAATGTAATTTTCAATAGAATTATTAGATTCAAAAGACGGAGGAATATTAAATAAAACTATAAATTAGTTTGAGCAAAATTCAGCTTGATTAAGAATATTAGAGGCTCTGGCCAGGGCTAAAAACATTAATAAAAGTGGAATCAGAACGAATAGAGATTTATTCAGATATGTTAGTGGTAACGGAAGAGACAAGATATTATATAACTGACGTTACGCACTGATTCAAATGTTAAGGGAGGTTTCAGGTAGCAGGTAGCAGGTTTCAGGTTTAAAACCCTTCCCTCCATAGACTCTTGTACAACAAAAAGATCAATAAACATAAGTTTCTTGTCAATTCTTTAACCTAATACCTGACACCCGACACCTGACACCAACAATTAATTCTATATTTTGCGTAACATCAGTTACTAATTAACTCCGAAATTACTTTACTCGTGGCGGCTGAAGTGGTAGAGTATTGCCGAGCATCGGTAATTAACCAATCGATAGCCGCCTCCTTCACATCAATAGCAGTACCAGTTTTATCCACGCAATAGCGCCCGAATACTAGCTTATCCACCAAACGAATACCACCACCTAAACGAGAATACTCAAAAATGACGCTATTATCCACCGTAGCACCCTCACAAATCCAACAATTAGGACCAATCATGCTCGGACCAATAATTTTTGCTCCATTTTCAATGCGAGTCATGGCGCCAATATAAACAGGTCCAGTTATATCCACTTGATCCCAATCTACAGCCACATTAAGCCCTGTATAAATACCCGGTTTAACTTCCTTACCCGGAATTTGAACATTTTTAATATCCCCCGATAATACCCCCCTTACCGCCTCCCAATAATCCGGTACTTTACCAATATCAACCCATTCAAACTCCATGTTGATAGCATAAAATGGCAATCCCAACTCAACCAAACGAGGGAATAATTCACCCCCAATATCATATTTTTGATTCGGAGGAATATAATCAATTACTTCTGGCTCAAAAATATAAATCCCTGTATTAATTTCCGTACTTAAAGCTTCTTCTACCGCAGGCTTTTCTTGAAAAGTTAAAATTTTACCCGTCTCATCAGTAACAACTACCCCATAACTAGAAACCGAATCCTTCGGTACAGTTTTTGTCACGACCGTGGCAATAGAGCCCATCTCCTTATGTTTTTTGACCACCGCAGTTAAATCAAGATCAATTAAAGCATCGCCACAAAGTACCACAAAAGTATCATCAAAAAAAGGATTAAATTGCTGAATCCGTTTAATACCTCCAGCTGATCCTAAAGCCTCCCCTTGCAACTCACCATCAACAATACTACCTTCAAAAGAATAACCGATTTCAACACCAAATCTTTGCCCATCACGAAAATAACTTTCAATTTCTTCCGCCAGATGACTCACATTCACCATTACTTGATCAAAACCATGTTGCCTTAAAAGTTCTAACAAAAACTCCATTACAGGTTTTTGTAAAATAGGAATAAGGGGTTTAGGGATGGTATGGGTAATAGGACGAACACGAGTACCCTTTCCAGCCGCCAAAATCATTGCTTTCATAATAGATATTTTAAAAATAAATCAAAGACCAAATAACCATCGGTTTAAACTCAAATGTTACCATTTTTTAAGCAATTAAATTAATTGATAATTGATAAACAGTAAAACCTGATAATTGTCCACTATCCATTGTCAATTGCTAATTTGCCCTCACTACTTACTTTTCCTCCTTGCCCCACTTACCAATACTGCCCATAATATTTTCTAAAGTTTGGTAAGTTTCTAAAATTTTATCACCCTGTAAATGTACTTCTGCGGTAGGATAATTCTCGATAATTTCCAGAATGCTTAATTGATTATCATTTAAAGCAGAAAGAACTAATGCGCCTCGCAAAGATTGCATACTAGCACTATCCGAAGGAGTAGTAATAACTTCGGCTAACGGATTAAGTAAAAATGAACTCCAAGAGTGGTTAAGAACCTTAGAAAGCATCACACCATCAACAGGAATATTTTGTTTTAATACTCTCTGCATTATTTTAGGGTCTTGTTTTGTGGCATTAAAATAAATTTCGAGGTTACCAGATTTTTTCCCTGTTTCTGCAAAAGTAACTATATCCTTATGAGAAATGCCCATGCGAAACGAGCCACAGCGAATCACTACATCTTCAGCGCCCATCACCTCAGTATTAATCCCTATAACTGTTAAAACACTAATAGTCATTAAGGTTAAAATTTGCCACTGTTTTTTTGTCATAACTTAGTAATTTCTATTCCCACCATTTTATGATCATGGACGAAACTAATTAAATAAGGTTTCAACAGTACGAAAAAGCAACTCAAAAACAAAATAGCTAATGGTCAGGAGAAAAAGAAATTTTTTACCAAATGGCTTGGGTAATATCAATATTGAAATTATTGCAAAATGAAAAAAACTAAAAAATTTACTAAATATAAGTTTTATTTATATAGCAAAGTTTTCTGGTATTTTAAGGCATTATTTCACAACAAGTCTAATCTTTATTGGTTCAATCTTAGTTGATTTTGTTCATAAATTAAATTAAAAAAATTTTTCACCGTAGGAATTGCTAAACGATCACAAGTGGTCACTAATACCACATCTCTAGTTAGTGGTAACCCAGAATCAAGGGTGATGGGTATGATGGCTAAAGTAGGGTCTAAAACAGACTCTTGTAATGCAGACTGAGGTAATAAAGCGATTAAATTACCTTGACGAATTACCCCTCGGAAAGCGTCTAAAGTGTTTAATTCCATCGCCACCAATAAATCAAAGCCGTGACTGGCAAATAAATCTTGTACTATCCTTTGCATTCCATAGCCATCTTTAAAAATAACTTGGGGATAACTAGCCAAATCCTTAACCGTCAAACTACTTTTACTTGCCAAAGGATGGTTTTTGGCGACTAAAACTTGTATCACTTCTTCATATAAAGGCTTAACCAACATTTCTCCTGTGGCGGTTAAATATTTGTTATTCATGACGATAGCCACATCCACTAAACCATCGCGCAAAACTTTCAGCGCCCGATCACTGCCTAGAGCGGTTACTCTTAATTGTACCCTTGGATGATTTTGACAAAATTGCTGTAAGAGGGGAGGAAGAAAATAAGCGCAGACGGAATGAATCGCCGCTACACATAACTCTGGTTGTTCTCCTTCTAATAGTTCTTTGATTTTTTCTTCTACTTTATCCCACTCTTGACAAATACGCCTAGCATGGGGTAGTAATTTGTCACCAGCTACTGTTAATTTAGCTTGAGCATGACGATGAAATAGAGAAGTTCTCAAATGAGCTTCTAAGGCTTGAACCTGACGACTGATAGTAGATTGAGTTACTCCGCATTGCTTTGCCGCCTGTCCGAAACTGCCGGTTTCGCTTACCGCCATAAATGCCTTAATTTGCTCGATTCTCATTAATCTACTAACTTAATTTATTTTATCTTTAACCTATTAAGCTATCTATTTTGAGGTGTGAAAATCTGTAACAATTCATACTATTTATTGAAGCTGTGTGAGGAAACACTCAATAGCTTATAATCATTACAAAAGTTATTATAAAAAAATAATGTTTCCTTTTAATTTATCATGGGACACTGCAATTATTACTGGTAGCTGTTTATGGTCACTGGCTTTGTATCTTGCTTTTGCTTCTCTGAGAGAGAAAATTATTGATGGTTTAGAAAAATGGTTTAATTTTGCGGAGGGTTTTTTATATACTTCCAAGCAGGAATTTGAACGCACGGCGAAGGGGCGAGAGTCTCAAAATGCTTTTTTGGCTTCTTTAATTAGTATTATTCCTTTTTTTATTTTTGGTATTATTGCTAATTTATGTATCGGTTTTGGTTTTGGTAAAAGTTGGGAAATTAGTATGGGTATTCTTGCTTGTATCGCTTGTGGTGTCTATGCTTTAGGTCGTCAAGATTCTCAAAGATAATTTTAAAAAACGGTGGAGGGCGCTTTTTCTTCACGATATTTAAGGTTTTTAGCCTAAATATAATGCAAAAGACCTAATTAAATATTTTTCAGCACCAGAAAATAGAGATTTAGGAATTGTCAAAAGACAAAGAAAACCGAGGCAAAAATTAATTATTGCACCATTTCCAGACGAGATAAAAAATCGAACAAACTTTTTCTTTGAAAACTCTTTGAGACCTTGCTTTTAACCTTAACTTCTAACCAATGGGTCTATGTAGCGATCTTAAATCGTTTGAGAAAAAATAATCAACCAAAAAAATGATATACTTTGGGGAAATATTGCCCCTCATATAAATAGGATTGGTTTTCTTTGTTTAATTTCAATCATAATTTTGATGAACAAAATTGGGTGGACGGAGATGAGAATTTTAATAATGCCTCTGTCGATACTCACACCCCCCAAAAAACCAAGGGTTATCGATTCAAACCAGAAACCATCGCCTTAGTGGAAACGGCTTTTATGGCAAGTACCGCTAGTTTGATATGGTTAATTGATTACTATTTTCGCTTAGGTCCTTTTCTTAAAATGCTCTATCCTTTACCTATCGCCTTAGTTTATCTTAGACGTGGTCAAAGAGCATCAATTATGACTACCGTTGTTTGTGGCTTACTGTTAAGCATTCTCATGGGTCCTCCCCGCAGTATTGTATATGTTATCCCCTACGGTTTGATGGGTATTCAATTTGGGGCGCTATGGGCGAGGGGCGCTGGGTGGCATTTATCCTTATTTATGGGTAGCTTGATCGGTAGTTTTGGTTTTTTCTTCCGTTTTTGGTTATTTTCCATTCTTCTCGGAGAAGATTTATGGCTTTATGTCGTTAATCAAATTACAGGTTTAGCAGATTGGATATTTTTACGCCTAGGCATTCTAGCACAACCAGCGCCCTCCCTCATTCAACTGCTCATTTTGGTTGTAGTATTCGTCAATAGTCTGATTTATTGCTTTACCGTACATTTAGTAGCATTGCTAATGTTAGATCGACTGAAAAACCCCATTCCGCGCCCTCCGCAGTGGTTGAGAGTCATCTTAGATTATGAATAATTGATGGAGACAGGGAGAAAGGGAGAAAGGGAGGAAGGGAGAAAGGGGAGAAAGGAAAAAACGTAGGGGTTGAACAATGTTCAACCCATAATTCATAACTCATAATTCATAATTCATAATTCATTAGGGTTTAGCCCACAAAAAATGGTAATCTGGTATGTTAGCAGAAAAAAATCACCATAAATGATCTTTTCAGTACCAATACTTGGTAAATTAACCTAAATATTGATATAAAACAAATTGTAAAGATGAAAGCATTAGTAATAGGCGGAGACGGTTACTGCGGATGGGCAACAGCATTACACCTCTCCAATAAAGGATACGAAGTAGCAATCCTAGATAGTCTAGCACGCCGTCACTGGGATGATAAATTAGGCGCACAAACATTAACCCCCATTGCCCCCATCCAGCGCCGTATTCAACGCTGGTATGAATTAACAGGAAAAAAAATTGAGCTTTTCATTGGTGACATCACCAATTATGACTTTTTAATTAACGCCTTTCGTACCTTTGAACCAGAATCCATCGTTCACTTTGGGGAACAACGTAGCGCCCCTTACTCTATGATAGATCGTGAACACGCTGTATTTACCCAAGTTAATAACGTAGTGGGTACATTAAACATCCTCTACGCCATGAAAGAGGAATTTCCTGACTCTCACCTCGTTAAACTAGGTACAATGGGCGAATATGGTACACCCAACATCGATATTGAAGAAGGTTATATCGAAATCGAACATAACGGGCGCAAAGACGTTTTACCCTATCCCAAGCAACCCGGTAGCTTCTATCACCTCAGCAAAGTTCATGATAGCCATAATATTCATTTTGCTTGTAAAGTTTGGGGGATTCGCGCTACTGACTTAAATCAGGGTATCGTTTACGGTGTTTTAACCGAAGAAACAGGCATGGATGAGTTATTAGTTAACCGCCTTGACTATGACGGCGTATTTGGTACAGCATTAAACCGTTTTTGTATTCAGGCAGCCATCGGACATCCTCTCACAGTATATGGTACGGGCGGACAAACCAGAGCCCTATTAGACATCAGAGACACCGTCAGATGTATGGAATTAGCCATCGCTAACCCTGCTGATGCTGGTCAATTTAGAGTGTTTAACCAATTTACTGAACTATTTAGTATTAATGACTTGGCTAATTTGGTACAAAAAGCAGGAAGCACCATCGGTTTAAAAGTAGAAGTTAATAACCTTGCTAATCCTAGAGTAGAATTAGAAGAACATTATTTTAATGCTAAAAATACTAAGTTATTAGATTTAGGTTTACAACCTCATTATTTATCTGATTCTTTACTTGATTCTCTGCTTAATTTTGCTACTAAGTATAAAGAAAGAGTGAATTTAGAGCAAATTTTACCCACAGTTAACTGGCGCAGATAATTAAGTGGTGCTGAAAAACTGGAGTGCTAAAGGCAAATTGATAATTGACAATTATGAGGTTTTACTATCCTCGTGTAGCATCTGTAATATTGTATTTTAACTGCATTTTTACTAAAAAAAGCGTGATTTTGCGTACTTTTTGATGCTTGTAATATGTCTTAGCCCTTATGAATCAATACTTCTGAGTTTATTCAGTAAACCCTATATAGACAAGGGGTTTAAACCCCTTGTTATATCAAACCCTAATAATTACTTACAATAAAACTTTGCGCCTTTGCGTCTTTGCGAGAGATTTTCTCTTAATTATTCAATTTGTTGGGTTACGCTTTCGCTAACCCAACCTACAAATTTCTTAACTCAAAATAAATTTTTTCAGCAACCCCTAGTTAAACTGAAAATAATACATCAGATGATAGACAAAATCAGGTTTAAGATTTAAACGGCGCTGTAAATCCACCAAGTTACGGTAGTTACCAATACTTTGTCTTTGCTCAATAATCGCCATAGCTAAACTTTGATCTAAATTAGGAATAGCCATTAATTGTTCAACACTTGCAGTATTCGGATTAATTTTGGAGGGCTCGTGAAAACTATTTTGATCATAATAAGCAAAACTGAGTAAAGGTTGCCAAAACATAATACGAGAAACTGATACTCCCAGTGCCGCAGCTAAATCTTCCAAACAGAGAAATTGTATGCCCGAAGTAGTCATTTCCACCAAATTTCGAGCTTGAGTAATGGAGATACCGGGTAATCTTAACCAGTCATCAACCGTAGCTTGATTAACGTCAATTTTAATGCCTAAACTTGCACCGATGTTAATTTCTACAGCATTTTGAAAACGATAATAGGGATTACTTTCGATTTTACGCACCAGCGCCCTCCCCCGTCCATTAAAATTTATCATGATGATATGGTGATAATTGTGTTGCAAATTATTAAGAAACTATGCTGAACTGACCATATTAAGGCAAATTAAATAGTAATTCAGCTTAATTTTAGCAATTTTGTATCAAAGGAGTTTTTTTATGTCAATTTCTGATACTCAGATTTTTATCGCCTTAGCCATTGCGCTAGTACCCGGTATTCTCGCTTTTCGTTTAGCTTCCGAATTATATAAATAAAATTTTATTAATTTGATTGAATCAAACTGTCAGGTATTGAAAACAGAAAAGAAGGGGAAAAGTTGAAAAAACAAGGGGCTTATGCCCCTTGTTTAATTTAGGTGTAAAATTGTAGAAACGTTATCATAAAAATATCGATGGTTAAATTACTATTTGTGTGCTTAGGAAATATTTGTCGCTCTCCTTCGGCTGAAAATATTATGCGCCATCTACTAGAAAAAGAAGGCTTAAACGATCAAATTATCCTAGATTCAGCAGGTACATCAAATTATCATATCGGGGCGAGACCTGACGCTAGAATGAGAGAATCGGCAAAAAAAAGAGGTATTGAATTATTAGGAAAATCAAGACAAATCGAAGATTTTGACCTCGAATATTATGATCTTATTTTAGCGATGGATAAGTCAAATTATCAAGATATTTTAGCTCTTGATCTTAAGAAAAAATATCATCATAAAATTAAGTTAATGTGCGCTTTTTGTCGTGAATATAATGATAAAGAAGTGCCTGATCCTTATTACGGTGGTGAGTCTGGCTTTGATTATGTGATTGATTTACTACTAGATGCTTGTCAAGGATTACTTGATCATATTAAGGATAATTATTCTATAAATTAAAAATTCAAAAGGGCAACAGGTAAATTTAAAGATAATTTGGCATAGCGTTAAATTTACTTTCGTCTTAAAAAGCAATTTTTTCAACCTTTTATTATTCGATAAAAGTTATTTAAGTTGTCATTTAATAATTATCTTTTCCCTTTTTTATGTTCACTTTTTCTTACCTAAACTAATAATTTACATATTCAAAGTAAGAGAGCCAAATGGTTATAATCATATAAAAAGAAAGAAGAAAATATTGATTATGACTACCACCGCAGATGAAGTTTGGAAACTACTAGCAGAATTGACTAAAGCACAACAAGAGACAGAAAGACGTTTTCAAGAGACAGAAAGACGTTTTCGGGAAACAGAAAGGGTTTTAAAAGAGGCATCCTTAGAAACAAGTCAACAAATCAAACAAGTTAACCGACAACTGGGCATCTTAGGTAATCGATTGGGGGAGTATGTGGAGTGGCAAGTGCGCCCTTCGGCGGTGAAATTATTTAGAGAAAGGGGCATTGATGTTCATGAATTACATTCTGATATTTCAGTGAAACGGGTGGAAGGCGGTTTAGAAATTGATTTGTTGGTAGTTAATAATACGGAAGTAGTTTTGGTGGAAATAAAAAGCAAGTTAAATCAAAGAGATATTGATGAACATTTAGAGCGTTTAAGTAAGTTTAAAAGATTTATGCCTCGCTATCAAGATGTGAAGGCTTATGGGGCGGTGGGCGCTATGGTGGTAAAAGATGAAGTGGCTAATTATGCTACTCAAAATGGCTTATTTGTTTTGGCACAAAATGGTGAAAATATCACTATTACTAACAGTGAAAATTTTGAGCCTCACATTTGGTAAATCGGTGCGTAAATACTAAATTATCAATTGTCAATTGTCCATTGGGTGTTTAGCAATTCCCCAGCGCACGAGGTTTTTTTCTAAGACTCGGATAAAATTAGCATCTTTGAGATAAATTTGGCGTTTGCCACTGGGATATAATTTTTCTGGGGTGGTTTGAGAAGGTAAGAGAAAACTAAAAGCCTGTTTAAATTCTGCTGGGGTAGCGGTGAAGGGCGCTTCAAAATGGGCGGGAATTACTTGTTTAAAATTCCATTTTGTCACAGCATTAACCCAATCCATGACTTTTTTGGGTGCTTGTGGTAAGATTAGGCTTTCGAGGATGGGCGCTACTAATAAGCGGTTACTGATGGCAAGGAATGAGGTTTGCCATTGGGGTTGCCACCGAAAGGGATATAACCCAAAGTAGTTTTTGCGACTGCGATCGGGCGCTTTGATGGCATCTTGCCACAGTTGTTTAATGCTGAGAGTTTCAATCATGCTAGGACGAAAATAGAGGGCAAATAGGCAGATTCTCTGCCATCCTTTGAGGCGATTATATTCATTATCTGGTAATTGATCCAGCGCCCTCTCCCGTGCATGAAACAGTAACGGAAAGGGGTCTAATTGGACGATTTCGGGGGGTTTTTCGGGAACATAGATAACGGTATCGGTAACTAATAAAGTCTGGCTAGAGGGGTGATACATGGCTACTTCGGCAAATGAACCTTGAGTTAAATCGATGTCTAAAATCTGATATTCAAAATCATCGGCGAAGGGCGCCCTCCGCCAATCCAGAGGTAATAGTTTTGTTCTATTAGTCGGAAAACCTACCCAACTGAGGGGAAGGCGCAGGGGAAAAGTCCACTGACTCGGCACACAATAAATCTCAGCGTGGGGAAAACAGCGCGCGAAGGGTGGTACAAATATTTTATGTTCTAATCCTGAACTGGTGGAGTGAATAATATATTTGATCTTACCGTGCTTATTTTCTAATTCCCTGACCATAGTAACGCATTGGGCGGTGGGCGCTAGGGGACAATAGACCAATAATCCTCCCCCCTTGAGTTTAACTACCGTCATGCGGATAGATACCACCGCATATAATAAGCCATGGGGTTGCTCAAAAGTCCACATTTGATCCTTAATCACCTCTGTTTGAATGGTAGGGCGATTTTGATAAGGATAGATCGGTAGAAGAAACCACCAGCGCCAATTTTGTTCTCGATTTTTGCTCACCGTGCCGACAATTAGTAACAATTATTTAGCATATCTTGAAAATAGCGTAAATTTATGTTTTAAGGTTGGAATTATTTTTTGTCTCTTTCCATTAAATAGACCTCTCCAATAATTGCTAAACCCAGCGCCCTCCACCTTTCCTGTTACCCTTCCTTCATTACGCCCCTCTCCTGTGGGAGCAGGGCGTTTTCATTCTCAAAAATCTCAGTTTCTAAAATTAGCTAATAGTCTCAAATTCAGAAGTTTTTAACTACTAATAAATCAATTAATACTAAAAAATCTCCCTTTCTCCCTTGCTTCCTCTGCTTCCCGTGCTAAACAAATCCATTTTGATGCCGACTTTGAAAACACCCTGCTGTGGGAGAGGGGGTGGGGCTTATGTGATAAAATAAATGGGTTAGGAGTAGCGGTAACTACTCCCAGAATAAACAAATAACTAATAAAATCTTATCATGAGTACGGTAACTGATAACGACTTGAGGGAGTTAAAAGATTTAATTAACTCTAAATTTGAGCAGATTAACTCCAAATTTGAACAGATTAACTCTAAATTTGAACAGGTAAACGAAAAGATTGAAACTCGCTATCAGCTACTCGACAGTAAGCTAAATGATATTAAAATTGAAATCGCTACCATCAAGGAAGGACAAAACGGGTTGGGAAAAAGATTAGACAATCTCGACTTTATCGCTAGGAGTGTGATCGGGGGTATAATCCTAGCACTATTGATCGGGTTAACTAAACTTCTTTACCCTGATTTAATCGGTTAAGTAAAAAGCGCCCTCCACCCACACAAAAAAAGTCTCCCCTTCTCAAGCAGGGGATTTTCAAAGTCAGGATCAAAATTGATTTGTTTTTGACAAGAAGACAGGTTGACAGGGAGACAGGAGGATTTTTTACTATTAATTGATTTATTAGTAGTTAAAAACCTCTGAATTTCAGATTATTGGCTAGTTTGAGAAACTAACATTTTTGAGAATGAAAACGCCCTGCTTCTCAAGGGGAGATTTAGAGGGGTTAATCCAAAGCGAGATGTAGGACAGTTTCTGATACGTTTATGCAGAATAAAACGGCATATACCGTAATAAACTGCAATAGCATTTGAGTAAAATACTCAAAAGGAGGTATCCCTCAAAGCCTTAAAAAATATTTTTAAGACACTTATGTTATCTGATTTAACAGACTGCTTCACCCACGGAAGCGTTAATAGTATTACTATCCTATTTTTGTAAGGTACTTCCCCAAAAGGGGCAACCAAAATCTCCCTTTATCGTACATCAAATATTACTTTTCTGAAACCGAAATCGAATACTTTCACAAACTTTTTATTTATTTGTCCTTTTATGTCATTTTAGATCCGTTTATATAGAAAATCTAAGATTTAGTAAATCTCCCCTCTCCTGCGGGAGAGGGGTTGGGGGTGAGGGTTTTGTGAAAGCTAAAAACTAATTTTCATTTGATTTCCCTGGGTTTCCGTCTGTTTCTCAGCGCCCTTCAACACCTCCAACACTAATCGAATATCAAGGCGCTTTTGTTCCTCAATAATTTCCCTCACCGTCACTATATTGATCTTATCCATAGAACTACTCATAAACTTACTTTGATATATTCCCGCTTCCTTTGCTGTTTTAATCATTGCCTTAGTAGGTTCATTCAGCGTAATAAAAACCCCAATACTAGCATCATTAAGGGTCATTGTACCTTGTAAATCCCGAATATCCCCCGATTTTACGTTACCTGATTTCACTTGGATAATGATTTTTTCTGGTTTATCCTTCCCACCATCAAAAAACGCCACCCCATCAATACCACGATCAGCGCCCTTCTTGTCATTGATAACCGCACGATTGTTAGTATAAGTTAGCACCGCCCATTTTTCAAACTCTTTTCTAGTGCGATCATCTTTTTTCAGCGCTAACGCCTCTGCCGATGCCATATCTTTGGGAATACCATTGAGGGTAATATTATCCAAAACTCCCTTACCAAAGCTATCCTCAAGGCGCTTGAGTATTAAACTGATACTTTGATAGGTTATATCAATGCCTATCCATTGCCGATTCAATCTTTGCGCCACAGCAATAGTTGTGCCACAGCCACAAAAAGCATCTAATATCACATCTCCTTCATTGCTACTGGCTTTAATAATTCTCTCTAATAATGCCTCTGGTTTTTGTGTGGGATAACCTAATCTTTCTCTTGATTGTGAGTTTAAATAAGAAATTTCCCAAACATCTCTCATTGCTTTTTGTCTGCTAGTATCATCGGTATATTGTTGTTCGATCACTTTTCCTTTTTCCGCTTTTGATATTCTTTTTGCTTTGTGTTTAGATTTATATGAATAAGGTTCATATTGAATATTAAAAACAAATTCTTTTTTATCTTTTGTATAAAATAAAATCACATCGTGCATACATTGAAAATGTTTAGTTGCACCTGTCCATCTTTGATAACTCCAAATTATTTCATTTTGAAAATCACCACCTTGAGAGCAAAAAATAGCATCTAAAACTAATTTTAAATAATGAGAAGCGGTAGGATCACAATGAAGATAAAAACTGCCCGTAGGCTTCAAAACTCGGTGAATTTCCGTGATGCGTAGAGTCATATTCACCAGATAAGCAAACAAACTACCCTTACCCAAAACCGCTTCCAAGCCGCAGATTAAAGCGATAACTTGCTCAGTGAATTTACCATAATAATTTTCTTTAATTTCAGCTAAACCTTGATTAGCCAAATCATCCCAAGTCCAAGTATCAATAAAAGCCTGAGCTTGGGCGCGATCTTCCTTGCCAATGTTATTATAAATTTGGTTATAATTGCGCTTAGAATTAAAGGGCGGATCAATGTAACATAAATCTACAGTTTCATCCTTAATATGTCTGCGTAAAACATCTAAATTATCACCGTAAAATAATTGATTAGTCATCACAACTTCCCTGATTACTGTATTAATTATCTAACGAAACGAGAAAATAGACAATTATCTTCTTACCCCCCTCTCCTATGGGAGCAGGGCGTTTTCATTCTCAAAAATGTTAGTTTCTCAAACTAGCCAATAATCTGAAATTCAGAGGTTTTTAACTACTAATAAATCAATTAATAGTAAAAAATCCTCCTGTCTCCCTGAATCTCCCCCCTTTTTAAGGGGGGTTGGGGGGGATCATCCTTATATTGTCTTCTTGTCAAAAACAAATCAATTTTGATCCTGACTTTGAAAACACCCTGCTATGGGAGAGGGGTTAGGAGCAGGGCTATTTCATTCTCAAAACTTCTATAAGTTTATCTAATGATTAGGAAAAATAGTATTGAGACATTGATCACATTCTTGTCAGGGCGAACGCATACTAAAAATTTGTGAGACACTAACAAAGTTAGTTTTTGTCCTGAAATAATACATTGATGAGTTGTATGGTAAATCCTTGATCAGATTTGTGGAAGCATTTTGACCCAGTTGATGATCCTCGTGTCGATTATTTGATTGAACACCAACTTCGAGATATTATTATTCTCACAATTTTAGCAGTTATTTGTGGTGCAGACACTTGGGTAGAAATTGAAGAATATGGACGTTCTAAACAATCATGGTTAGAGACTTTTTTATCATTGCCCCATGGCATTCCTTCTCATGATACTATTGCTCGTGTTTTTGCTCGTTTATGTCCTCAGCAATTACAAGAATGTTTTTTGAGTTGGATTGAAGCTGTAGCTAAAATTACACATGGTGAGGTCATCGCTATTGATGGTAAAACATTGCGTCATTCTTATGACTCGGCTCACAATCAAAAAGCCATACATATGGTTAGTGCTTGGGCTACTGAAAATAATTTGGTACTAGCACAAGTAAAAGTAGATGAGAAGTCCAATGAAATTACGGCGATTCCTAAATTATTAGAGGTTTTGGATTTAAAGGGTTGTATCGTAACTATTGATGCCATGGGAACACAAAAGAAAATTGCCGAAACCATCATTGCGAAAGAGGCGGATTATATTTTAAGTTTAAAGGGAAACCAGGGAAATATTTGTGAAGATGTTCAACAACTATTTGACTGGGGGTTAAAAACGATTTTGAAAATATAGACCATGAATCATGGAAAACCGTTGAAAAAGGACATGGCAGAATTGAAATTAGTCGTTATTGGCTGATGAATGATGTGGAATATCTAATTGATAGTGAAAAATGGCGAGGACTAAAAAGCATCGGTGTGGTGGAGTCAGAAAGAAGAATCAAGGGAAAAGAAACAACCATTGAAAGAAGATATTATTTAACCAGCCTTAAGGAAGGAGTAAAACAATTTGCTCAAGGAGTAAGGAGTCATTGGGGCGGAGAGAATCAATTACATTGGTGTTTAGATGTGGCATTGAGAGAAGACCATAGTAGAATTAGACAGGGCAATAGTGCAGAAAATATGGCTTTAATTCGTCATCTAGCTCTGAATTTGCTGAATAAAGAAAAAGAGTATGGAAGAGGAAAAAAAGCACAACCACTAAAAGCAGGGTGGGATAAAAGATATCTGCTCAAAATTTTATCTTCCTGAGTATGCCTTTGCCCTAGACATACCCTCACCTTTGTAATATAAGTTTATTACAAAAAATAAGGGCAGATCACAGAAATCTACCCTTGTGGAAATATATTAAATTTTTCTTATCAAAATTATCCCATAGGGTGGAATAAAAGATCGGGGAAAAAGCGGTTAAATTCGATTAATAAACCAGCCGTAAATACCAATAATGCAGTAATTAAGACGGGCGCTGTGGACAAGAAAACAGGTAAACCTTTCATCAAAAAATCTCCTAACAAGTATGAATTTTAAACAGAAATTAACGAGGGGAAATAGGAATTTCCGAATCTTTGGCAGTTAATTTACCAGAGGTTAGTTCACCAAAGGCTTGGAGAGGCCAAGTAAAACCAAATAACATTTTATTAATTGCTAAAGGTACATCGATGATAATTTCTTTCATTTCTGCATCTTTATCACCCCTGATGGCGATTAAGTAAGAACGTCCTACCCAACCAATCCAACCAGCTACATAGAGAAATAGTAAACCGGGGATCACAAAATCACCGGCATGATTTAATCTGCCATCTACGACTAAATGAGGATAGCCTTCAGGTCCACAAAGTGCTTCTGCATATCTGGCAGCGCGCTTCGCCCCAGATTCAGGATCATTGGTGGTATTACGGAAGTTTTTGGCTTTGGCTTGATAAGCGGCAGACTCACTACAGGGAGTAAGATGAGATAAATCTGCTTGTGCAGGGGCGCTGAAATTACCCCAGAGGGTCAAAGATACTGTAAATGCTAATACGAGACTTAATATTTTACCCATAAAAATTGTTTCCTTTGTGCTGATGAAACAACAACTTATTGTTACAAAATTGTTACAAATTTGAAGCATGATATTAGCTTCAAATGCAATATTACAGCGATTAGGCAAATACAGTAAAGTAATAAGAAGAAAGTTTATTATTCTTAACAAATTCAGTTCATAATGGCGATTATTTTAGGTATTGAAAGTAGTTGCGATGATACTAGCGTGGCGATTGTTAATGATCGGCAAGTTTTAAGTAACGTAGTGGCATCTCAAATTAACTTACATGAAAATTTTGGGGGGGTTGTACCAGAATTAGCCTCCCGTCAGCATCTGGAAATGATTAACTATTGTATTACTGAAGCGTTACAACAAGCTAATTTAACATGGTTAGAAGTGGAAGGGATCGCTTGTACTGTAGCGCCCGGCTTAGTCGGTTCTTTGATGGTGGGCGCTACGGCAGGAAAAACCCTTGCGATGGTTCATAATAAGCCATTTTTAGGGGTTCACCATTTGGAAGGTCATATTTACGCTTCTTATCTCAGCGCCCCTCACCTTAACCCTCCTTTCCTCTGTTTATTAGTTTCCGGAGGTCATACTAGCTTAATTCATGTCAAAGATTGTGGTAACTATGAAAATATCGGTGCTACCCGTGATGATGCCGTAGGGGAAGCCTTTGATAAAGTGGCACGATTACTTAACCTTGGTTATCCGGGAGGTCCTGTTATTGATAAATTGGCAAAACAAGGCAATGCTCAAGCCTTTAAATTGCCAGAAGGGCGCGTTTCTTTACCTAATAATCAAGGCTTTCACCCCTATGATTCCAGCTTTAGCGGTTTAAAAACGGCTGTGTTACGATTAGTTAAGCAACTGGAGAAGTCGGAGGGAAAAGATAATTTACCCATTGCTGATTTATGTGCGAGTTTTCAAAAAACTGTTGCTCAAGCCTTGACAAAAAGAGCTATTCGTGCGTGTCTTGATTTAGGTTTAGACACCATTGCCGTAGGGGGAGGAGTAGCGGCTAACAGTGGTTTACGGGAAGAATTACAGCACCATTGTGCGCAACATAATTTAGCTGTTTATTTTCCCCCGTTGAAATATTGTACTGACAATGCCGCCATGATTGCTTGTGCGGGCGCCGATCATTTTAGCCGTCAGCAACGCTCTTCTCTCACTTTAGAAGTATCATCGAGGATGAATCTGGAGAAAGTTAATGAGCTTTATTTCTTCATAGCTTAGGAAGACAATGGATAATTATAAAGTTTTACTATTTCCGTGTAGTAAATGTCATATCAAATCCGCTTGATCAGCCGAAGGCTGCCGCTGCGCGATCACTTAGAAATTAGTAATATCAATGTCTTAGTTCAATTTATTGAACGAAATAGTATTAGCCGTGTAATTCATTACACGGTGGGATGTAAACAGTTTGCCATTATCCATTACCCTTCGCCGTAGTTTGTAGAAATTTCATAATACCTTGCTTCTCAATTAACCCTAAAACACTACCGTCTTCCCTGATAACTGTTAATTCAGTTTGTTTTTGTTGTTCTAATATTTTGGCTACTTCTAACAGGGTAACGTTATGGTGAACGGTTTTAACATCTTCAGTGGATTTCATTAAATCCTTAACCAGGGTTTCATTCCAAAGATGAGTAGAAGTTGACTTCAAATCTTCAATATCCATTACTCCCGATAAAATACCGTTATCATCAGTGACTAAAAACTTGCGCCAAGGTTGCTTCCCGATAATATAATTATTAGCAAATTCTCTCAAAGTTAAGCTATCTTTAACTACTGGACTTTCTGGAGTAAGAGCATCTTCTGCTGTATAGTGGTTTAAACGATCTTCTAACTGTGCTGATTGGGCTGCATTTCCAGCATTTTGTAACAAAAACCAACCAATAAATACAGTCCAAAAATTACCAAAAGGAATCACGCCTAAAGTGCCTAAAGCGCCCACCACCACAGCACTCCAGCCAAAAAATTGACCAAAACGACTGGCAAAAATAACACCTTTTTGAGGATTTCCCGTAACTTTCCAGACAATGGCTTTTAAGACATTACCACCATCAAGGGGTAAACCCGGAATCATGTTAAATAATGCCAAAATCAAATTAATGTAAGCTAATAAAGATACCACTAACGATAAAGCAACTGGTAAAGGAGTAGTTACTTGAATAGCGGTAAATAAACCGAATAGAATTATACTAACTAAAGGTCCAGCAATGGCAACAAAAAAAGCGCCCGCAGGAGTTTTTGACTCTCTTTCTAAAGATGCTAAACCACCGAAAATAAATAAAGTGATGGATTTTACTTCTATTCCCTGAGAAATTGCCACGAAACTATGCCCTAATTCGTGCGCTAATACTGAAGCGAATAACAGTAGGGATGCCATTAAACCCACTACCCAAGGGAAAATTCCTGATAGACTTGTACTATATGCTAATTGTCCCCCATAGGTGAGTGTCATTAAACCTAATACTAAAAACCATGAGGGATTGATATAGAAGGGAATACCAAATAAGTTGCCTACCCTGATGTTACCGTTCATAATTCTTTATGCTCCTGAAAAATTCCTTTTGTTAGTTATATTTTAAAAGATTATTTTTGATAACTATTAACGGTAATTGCTCTATTTTGGTGTGGATTTCTTTTCTGTCTCATTAAAACTAAGCTAAGACGGATATAATATCAGGTTCGGATAATTAGTTATAAATAGATTGCATCTTCGCAATTTACCCACCGTGTAATGAATTACACGGAACCAACAGTTTTTCGTTCAATAAATTGAACTAAAATATTGATATTACTGAATTGTAAGTGATCGCGCAGCGGCAGCCTTCGGCTGATCAAATGGACTTGATCTAACTTAACTTGCCTTATGACTTAAACGCTCACCTATTGCCTACTTTCAGCTAACGACTTAAATTCACGCCTACCTAAATAATAGCGCCCCCACAACTAGAGCCACTCCCTGCGGTGCATCCATAACAATGATTGGGAGTTTGAATTGTTTTAATTATATCAAGATTATTCTCTTTTAAGATTGTTTCTAAAGTGATTTTTTCTCTTTTTTCATTAAGAGAATTAACTCCTGTCACTTGATTAAAGTCACAATCATAAATATTTCCTAAATAATCCACCGATAACTGATTTTTACACATTAAAAATGGTAATGTTGCTGAGTTAAAGTTATCTTCTAAAAATTCTAAATAACTATCGGTTAAATTATGTTTATCTAAATAAAACTTTGTTCTACCAATAGGTAAATTAGTGATAGTTAATAGTTGGTTAAATTTAATACCAAAATTATCCAGTAAATATTTTTTATAATCTTTTTCTAGTTGTTGTTGATTCGGTGTTAACCTGAAATTTTTATCTTTCGGTAATGGTGGATTATAAACTAAATCAATTACCAAATCTTTTTTGCTACCATAGCCAAGTTTGTTTAAAGTTTGGAGGGCGCTGATAGAATCATGATAAACACCTTTTCCTCTCTGTTTATCTACATTATCCTCCAAGTAACAAGGTAAAGAAGCCACTACTCTCACTTTATTTTTAGCAAAAAATTGCGGTAAATCTTCATAACTATTAGCATAAAAAATAGTTAAATTTGACCTAACAATAACTTCCTTATTTTTTTTGTTCGCTAGAATGACAATCTCTCTAAAACCATTGTGCATTTCCGGCGCCCCCCCCGTCAAATCCACCGTTTGAATTTGTGGAAATTTATCAATTATCGCTAATAATTGATTAACCACTTTATCGCTTAAATCTTCTGTTCTTATGGGCGATGCTTCCACATGACAATGACTACAACTAAGATTACATTTACGCCCTAAATTAATTTGTAATACTGTTATCTTATCTTTTTTTAATTGCTTTACTTTGTTCTTAAAATTAGTTACTTTTTTTTCAGTTAAAATCATTCTTTTTATTTGCTTGAGATATTACTCCCCTCTCCTATGGGAGAGGGGTTGGGGGTGAGGGTAAATTTTTTATGGCAGAGGGGGTGAGGGTAAACCTGCGATATTAACAACAAGAAGGTTTACTCTCGATTTTATTATCAATATAATAATTTCCTTTCGTTTCTTGAGGACTTCTTAAAGCTGCTTTTTTCTGCCCCCTTCTGTTAGTTTGACAATTAAAATCAGTAGCATTTTCTAAAGGTATTTCTTGTAAAGGAGAGACAGGAATTATACTATTTTGATAAGGGCTATTTTCCTCAGTTAAAATATTAAAAGTTTTATCACAAACCGCCATTCTTTCCCCCCGATAAAACACATGACCATCATCATCTTCTACCTTACGCCAAGGACCTTTATAAATTACCGCTTGATTTCTTTCCTTGCATTCTCCCTCTTTACCTTTATAAGCCCTAACAGTTAAAGATCGAAATTCAATACCATTAATTACCTGCCAAGGAGTGTCTTGACGATCAATAATTTCTATACCATAAAAACCAGCATCAGCAAACATTTTCAAAAATAAATCTTCCCGAAAAGCGCCCGCCAAACAACCACTCCATAGATCAGGATCATTCATCATTTCTTGGGGGATATTTTCATCAGAAACTATATCAGAAATAACTGCCCGACCACCTTTTTTTAAGACTCGATAAATTTCGTTAAAAAGTTGTCTTTTATCATCTGATTTAACCAAATTTAAAACACAATTAGAAACGACCACATCAATAGAATTATCATTAATTAAAGGCTCATTTTCACGCCAAAAAGCGCCCATCCCCTCAAACTCTCTTAACTGGTCTAAATTAGCAATAGTATGATTAGATAAATATTCTTCAACTTTGGCTAAAGGTAACTTTAAATCTTGAATTTTACCCTTGACAAACTGCACATTATGGTATCCTAATTGATCAGCAATTTGATCTTGATATTTACGGGCAAGATTAAGCATTTCATCATTAAAATCAACACCGATTACTTGACCAGTAGCGCCCACCTTTTGAGCTATGATATAGCAGTTTTTTCCAGCGCCCGATCCCAAATCAAGGACAATTTCACCCGGATTAACGTAGCGAGTGGGATCACCACAACCATAATCTTTGGCGATAATTTCATCAGGGATAATCTGGAGATATTGATCATCATATTGAGTTGGACAACATAAACTAGGTTGAGGCTGTTTAGCGCCCTCCTCATATCTCTTGATTACCGAAGTTTCTACATCGTATCCCATACAATCTCACCTATAATGAACTAGCAATAATTTATAGTTTAAGTGAATATCGCTTAATTTAATCTTAAATTAACCTGACAAAGCTATCAGAATCAACGATGAATAAAACACAATTTCTCGATCACGTTACCCCACTAATTCTAACTTACAACGAAGAAGCGAATATCCAGCGCACTTTGCAACGTCTAACATGGGCAAAAGAAATTGTGATTATTGATAGTTACAGTAACGATAAAACCTTAGAAATTATTGCCCAATATCCTCAATGTCGGGTTATTCAGCGCACCTTTGACACCCATGCCCAACAGTGGAATTTTGGCTTAGATGAAGTAAAAACCGAATGGGTATTAACTCTTGATGCTGATTATATTCTCAGTGAAGAATTATTAACTGAATTAAAATCTTTTAGCCCATCATCCTCTGACAACGGTTACAGTGTGGGTTTTAAATACTGTGTATTTGGGCATCCTTTACGCAAAGATAACTTAACCCCTCGCATCGTCTTATTTAAAAACGGTGAAGGGCGCTATATTGATGATGGTCACACTCAAATTTTGCAACTACAGGGAGAGTATGGCACACTAAAATCAATCATATATCATGATGACCGCAAGTCAGTCGGGCGCTGGTTGTGGGCGCAGGATAGATATTTAAACCTAGAAACAGAGAAATTAAGGCAAACATCAAGCACTGAATTAGATTTAAGGGATAAAATTCGTCAACGTAAAGTAATAGCGCCCTTCATCATCTTTTTTTATTGTCTGTTTTATAAACAATTAATTTTTGACGGTTGGCGCGGTTTATATTACACATTTCAGCGCACCTTTGTAGAGTTATTACTATCAATTAAATTGATGGAATATGATTTGAAACAAAAGTAGTTGTATGTAACTTCGGGTTTTTTTGTATTTATATTTGATTATACTTATCTCCAATTTCTACAATCTTTTCTCCCTGTTTAAATAACTCCAAAGCGGAAACAAACGTTTCAGCAAAAATGATTTTTAAACTGCGATTAGTTACGTTACCACAAGTAACCCATAAAATTTGAGGAGGAGAATTAAAACGATTAATTAACTCTAAAAAATCTCTATCCTTCGTAATTATGATAACTTCTTCTGATTTTGCTTTTTCAAAAATTTCTCTATCTTCGGCATCTCTTAAACCCAAATCCCTCAGAGAAAAAGCCTCTACCAAGAAAGTTTCTTTTAGCCAATCAGCTAACTGTGGTGGTAATTGTGCATCAATCCAAAACTTCATGCCGTCAATCGTGGAATATTAGTATATTGTAGAGCAAAAATAAGACAGGCTTGAATGTCTTGCAATTCCAAATCAGGAAAATCTGTTAAAATTTCGTCATTTTCTATATTTAAAGCTAACATTTCTAAAATATCAGAAACTCTAATTCTCATGCCTCGAATGCAAGGTTTACCGCCACATTGTTGAGGATTAAACGTTATCCTATTCAATAATTCTTGTTTATTACTAATCATTCTTATTTTTCTTCTTAAATAAATTCATGATTGCTCAATAATCGATTACAAAACTTTAGCATTACACTCTAAATAATTGTCTCATTAAGCGCTAACTGTTGCATTTTTTTGAGAATATTAAGAAAACCATTGGCGCGAGAAGGAGTTAAACTAGCTTGTAATCCAGTTTCGGCGATAAAATCAGGATTGAGATTAATAATTTCTTGGGGAGTAGCGCCATTTAAACCTTCAATTAAAAAAGCCACTAAACCTTTCACTAATTGCGCGTCAGAATCCCCTTGATAATAAATGTTACCTTCCTTCATTTCCGCAGTAACATAAACTTGAGAGACACAACCACTGACTTTATTTTCTGGGGTTTTAGCTTCTTCGGGAAGGGGAGTTAATTTTTTGGCATACCAAAGTAACTGTTCGTATTTTTGTTTGGGATTATCTCTACGTTTAAATTTGTCAACAATTTTGGCTAATTTTTCGGGTTGAGATGTAGAATTTAAAGACATTGTAATGGATTTGTAAATTGGTGAGAACTTTTTACGACACTTTCTAGTCTAGGATAGAAGACAGCAAAAAAACAGGTGAACGATCATGAAAAGTAAAGTTTTTTCCCTTTTTATCACTTCCACAGTGTTAAGTGTGGGAGTAATAATCAGCGCCCTTCCCCTTTTTGCTATACCCATGCAAGAAATTACTGGTAAAACAGGCGGAAAAGTTAACAGTGGCGATTGCGGTTATATTTCGTCACAACCCAATCATATTATTAATTTATCTCAAAAGTCTTACAAACTCAATGTGCGACTTCAAGCCTCTGGGGGAAAACCTACTCTTTTGATTATAGGTCCAAAAAGTAATGATCGTTTTTGTATTTTAGGGGATGTGGGCGCTGGAAAATTACCAGAAATGAAGGGCGTTTGGACGGCTGGGCAGTATAAAATATATGTAGGGGAGGCGGAGGGCGCTGAATTTCCTTTTACCCTCACCATAACTGATAAATAACGGATCATTGACAATTGATAATTAACTGATGTTACGCAAAATATAGAATTAATTGTTGGTGTCAGGTATTAGGTATTAGGTTAAAGAATTGACAAGAAACTTATGTTTATTGATCTTTTTGTTGTACAAGAGTCTATGGAGGGAAGGGTTTTAAACCTGAAACCTGCTACCTGAAACCTCCCTTAACGTAACATTTGAATCAGTGCGTAACGTCAGTAATTAATTATCTTCCCTTTTGCCTCTTGCCCTACTAACACCCAAGATGCTTTTTCAGCAAACCCTAACTAATTATCCGAACTTGACATAACATGGAATTTAAAAATTTAGGCATAGTATTAGTAACGGTAGCCTCAGAAGAAGAAGCCCATAAAGTTTCATCAGCACTAATTGAAGATAATTTGGCGGCTTGTGTTAATTTTTATCCTGTCACCTCCGTTTATAAATGGCAAGAGAAATTATGCTGTGATGAAGAGTGGCAATTAACCATCAAGACTGATTTAAGTAAATTTAGCGCCCTTGCCGCTAAAATTAGAGAAATACATAGTTATGAAGTCCCAGAAATCATTGCCTTACCCATCGTTAATGGTTCGATGGCTTATTTGCAGTGGTTAAAAAATTCCGTACAAACGACCCAAGAAGGTTAAAATATTGACTAACTTCTAAATTTTTAATGGGTAAATATGACAGGTGAAGACTTACATCGGTTAATTTTTGATAAATGGGGCTATTCTTATGATGTACAGGTGTTAAAAATTAAAGACCGTATTTATTTTCAAGTCATGTGGAAGTATCTACAACAAAACTCTTTTCCCCTTAGCGAAACAGAATATTATGCCCATCTAGAACAAATCACTACTTATCTTAACGCTTGGGGAGTAGTGGCACAAGTGGAAACAGGTATCCTCGAAAGCAAAAATAGACCCCGTTTAGGCAAAGCAATTAGTATTAACTTAGATTTGGGAGATCGTGTTTCTGAGTGGATTTTATAATAAATAAACAAAACTTTATGCCCAGCGCCCGTCACCCTTTACTGATAATCTTCACTTTAGCCAATCTAGGGTTAATTAATATCACTAATGCCAACGCTCAATTACCACCGCCTAGAGTGTATCAACCTTTACCAATTATTTTAGGAGAAACTGTTGAGGATAAACTCTCTAACCAAGACATTCCCACTGGGGATGGGGGATTTGCGAGGGATTACGCTGTTAACCTGAAAGAAAAAGACCGAATCTTAATTGAGATAATTTCAGATCAATTTGATACTATTGTAATTTTAATGACAGAAGATGGTCAAACTGTAGCTGAAAATGACGATGCACCTGACGGCTCAACTAATTCCCTTTTATTTACTACCATTACCACTGAGGGAAAATATATCATTAGGGTGCGCTCTTTTGCTCTTACCGGAGGAGGTGACTTTACTATCCGAGTGGCAAAAATGCAGGAAATTGGCGTCACCCCATAAAATCATTAGCCAGTTTGCCTTTGAGTCATTAAATGAGCATGGGCAAAAGGCAATAATTAAGATTTTGAGCTACTAAAAAATTAGGTAACAATGGGAGTTAAATGCGTCTTAGCTTATCCTAGTCTTACTATCCTGATTAATTGTATAATCAATGATGCTGATCCTTTTTTCAACTTTACCCCAACTTTCACAACTCCCTACCGAATAAGGGAAATTTTTACACAAATATTATCAATGAGGTATTTTATATGACTCTTTCCATTTCCAGATTTCCCGATGATGCTGATAAAATTAACTGGGTAAATTGTCAAAAGACAGTTAACAACAGTAGTATATGGTTTTTTAGTCTTCTTGCTTTGGGTAGTTTCAGTAATGTGGTTTTTACTTGTGCCTTGCCTCTAGTGGGTTTTGGTGCGTTAGCATCCACCAGTCTTTCTAAGAGCAAAGCCATCATCACAATTTTATTGATGTGGTTAGTCAATCAAGTAATTGGTTTTACCATGCGCGATTATCCTTTAGATTTTAGTACCTTTGCCTGGGGAGTCGTAATTTTATTGGGGGGATTATTAGCCACTATGTTTGGTTTATTTCGATTTGAGCGATATAGTAGTAGTTTCCGTCAGTATCTTATTTCTATATTTGCCTCTCTCATGATTGGTTACATCGCTTATCAAGCCATGATTTGGGTGGGGGGCGCTGTTTTAGGTGGTTTACACGGTTTTAATCTTGCTGTATTGTGGCAAGTTTTCTCTGTTAATGCTTTATGGACTATAGCATTAATGGTAGTTCATAATGTTTTAATTGCTCAAAAATTAAAGTTTTCTTCCTCTGTCAAAAAAATTAGCTAAACTGAACCATCATGGAGAGTTTAAAACCCTTTCACTCTATTTCGGGCTTCTAGCCCGATTCTTGGCGATGTAAGATAAAGTTATTGCGGAATAGGTTTTTTACAAAATTTAGCCTTTATTTAATCAGGGTTTCACATACGCAGATATTTAACTCACAACAAGTCGAATATAACCGAGAATTAAGTTAGCTAACCTATTCAATTATCCATTATCCATTAAGACACCATGTCCATCGAAAAACTACAACCAGCGAGTAAAGGAGATACTTTAATGTATCAGCCTTATTACGGAAAAGATCAGCATGAAACTTTACCTTATGCCCTAAGTCTCTATCAACAAGGCTATTTAGAGGGGGAAAGAGTAATTGAGGGGAATCAAAGTATTCCTTTTGTGGCGATTTGGTATGTTTCCCGTTTACCATCAGAATTAACTCGTTGTCGCTTACAATTCGATGGTAGTGCTGATTTGAATTATGAAATTAATTTATCTAATTCTCAATTTGTACAATACTTAATTTTATTAATTAAAAATTTTAAAAAAAATCGACACGTTGATTTTTCGCAGCAATTTTACCGTAAACTATTACAATTTGAAGAAGAACCTGCCACCGCCGAAGCTAGTAAGTAGCTTAAATTGACAATTGACAATGGATAATTGACAATTATGAGGTTTGTTATTTAATAGACCCTAGTTAGAGTAACAGAAGAGAAGGATTCATCTTTGATGTACTAGGTGTCCACAAGTTTAAAACTTAATTTATTATATCGGAGCGGCGGGATTTGAACCCACGACCCCCACTACCCCAAAGTGGTGCGCTACCAAGCTGCGCTACGCCCCGTTGTTTTACAACAGTGAACTATTATAGCACTTACAATCACTTTTTGTCAAGGTTAGTAAGATTTTAAGCATTGAAGGGCGCTGAGTAATTCTGGGATAGCTTTTGCTTCCCAATAACCTTCAGCGCCCCTCCCTGTATGCAAAATAATTCTTACGGAAAAATGATGACAATAACCATCAGCACCTAACCACATCAAAGGGGTTTCTACTTCACAGGAAATAGTTTCTTCTGCCATGAGGTATTCTGTCATGGCTGACATACTATCAGAAAGCTGGGGTAAAAGACGACAAAAATCAGTCATTTCTGCTTTAGTCAATTCTAGCGCCCATGTATCAGAGCCGATCAAAGCCGGGTAAAGACGATCATCTTCTCGCCATCCTAAGCGCCATCCTTGACCTTTTTTGAGCAAAATCTACCCCCTGAAAATTATTCTTCTTCGGAATTGCTATCTGCTTCGGTTACTTCCTCTACGGTGGTTTCCTCGCTACTTTCGGGTGCTTCAGTAGGGGTGACGGGCGCTGTCGGAGGTGCAACCGCTTCTGGTGCTTCAGGAACATCTTTTTCCTCAAATTCTAAACCTTTTTCATGTTTAGTAGTCAAGTAACGAATTACTTCCTCACTTAGACGCATATCTCGTTCGACGGGCGCTACTTGTGTACCATCCCCTGTAAAGTAACATAAGATATAAACACCATCTTGAAAACGGTTAATTTCATAAGCTAAACGGCGTTTACCCCAAACTTCCATGGATACTTTGTCGGCACCAAACTGCTTGAGTAAATCACGATATTTGCGCATTTGTTGGTTTACTTGCTCTTGACTTAAATCAGGGCGCAAAATAAACATTAATTCATAGGTTACAGTCATTCTCTTAAAAATCTCCTTGTGGACAAAAAATGGCTTCCTTTACTTAAAGAAGCAAGGTTAATTACTGCCAAATTCTATATTATAGCAGTTTTCTATGGAAGATGGATAATTAATAATTGAGCAAAAGGCAAAGGAAATTATCAATTCATAAGTCCTATTTGCTGAATAAATCAAAACCACCTAACTAGGAATTAGGGGTTAGTTAACTCATTACCCATTACTCACTATCCACTGCCCACTATCCACTTCCCACTTCTCTTAACGACACCACTTTTTCAGCAAAGCCTAATTCATATTTTGAACTTGGCAGAGAGGAGCAAATTTGCTAAGATATAAGACTGTGATCAAAAACCATTATGGCTTTCGTTTATGAAAAACCCTGCTCTACGACAAGAAAAACGCTACGAACCAGCGCCCGTCATCCCATTAAAACAAGAAGGTTCTCTGCTAGAATGGCTAGAAAGTAATAATCGAATCATTTACCGAGAAGAAAAAGAAGAAAAAGTCATCCTCTTACCAGCTTCAGAAGATGAAGAAATTTCAGAATTGATTGACGGGGAAGACGATGACTTTGATGCTGATTTAGACGATGATTTAGATGACGATGAAGATTTAATCTAAATAACTGATGTTACGCAAAAATAGAATTAATTGTTGGTGTCGGGTGTCGCGGTGTTAGGTTAAAGAATTGACAAGAAACTTATGTTTATTGATCTTTTTCTTGTACAAGAGTCTATTTAGGGAAGGGTTTTAAACCTGAAACCTGCTACCTGAAACCTCCCTTAACTTAACATTTGAATCAGTGCGTAACGTCAGTTAAATAAGCCTTCATCATTGCTTGAGTGCCTTCTTGTAAACCTTGCCCGTCATTTAATTCACCAGCTTTTTGGAATAATTGACGGGCTAATTTTGTGCCTAAAGAGGAAACGTCATCTCCCGAAATTTCTGCTACTAGACGTAAATCTTTCAAAATATGTTGAATCATAAAACCGGGTTGATAATCTTCGGCAATGATTTTCGGGGCAAGATTACTTAACGCCCATGAAGCGGCTGCACCAGTGCCACAAACATCCACCACCAACTGGGGGTTAATATTTTGTGTTTTTGCCAGTTGTAACGCTTCACAAATGCCCACCATATATAACGATACTAACACTTGATTACACAATTTGACAGCTTGTCCGCTTCCTGTGTCGCCACAATAAACGATATTTTTGCCCACTGCTTGAAAATAGGGTAAACATTGCTGAAAATCTGTTTCTTTTCCTCCCACCATAACAGTTAAAGTGCCATTTTGTGCGCCAATATCACCCCCAGAAATGGGCGCATCGAGAAACCTAAAACCTTTCTCTTGTAAACCTTGGGCGATATTTTTCGCTCCTTGGGAGCCAATGGTGCTAAAATCAACGATTAAACTTTTGGCTGGGGCATTTTCCGTAATTCCCCCTCTATTAAATATAACTTCTTCCACATCCGGCACGTCTCCTAAGCAGGTAAAAATTATTTCTGCATCCGCCACGGCTTCGGCAATGGTTGCTGTGACGGTGATTCCTTTTTCCTTTACTAACTGGGTTGAAGGGCGCTTTTCCGTGCGATTCCATGCTTTGATATTGTAACCATTTTTAGCTAAATTGATGGTCATAGGGGCGCCCATCACCCCTAAACCTAAAAAGGCAATTTGATTTTTATTCATCTTCAATTAATTATCATAATTTTATGGTGATTATAGGTTAGTTTGCATTTAAGTTGCTAGGTAGGGTTTGCTGAAAAAGTATTTTGGTGAGGGGAGAGAATTTAGAATGTAGCATTTTTGATAGGGAAGAAAAAATACGGTATTTTTAGAGAAAAAAGTCAATATATCAAGTCTGTTTGACCACTTATAAATTAATTAAAGATAATCTTAGTTCAATTTATTGAACGATTGGGCTATTAGCCGTGTAATTCATTACACGGTGGGTAAATTGCGAAGATACAATCTTTAAAAGTAGTTTTTGCTTGGGGATATTTTGCCCTAATAAAATTATTATGACGAGAATTTTTAACCACAGCAATATTATAATTGTTGAGAGATTGATTAGGATTAAGGTTAGAAGTATTAGATACTAAAAATTTATTACCCGTAACAAAAAAAGGTACAGAAAAAGCAACTTTATCTTGTTGACTATCAATCACATTTGTACCACATTCAAAATGAACTTGATTATTTTTAACTAAATTAAAATTACTGGTACTACTAACAGGAAAATGAGAAATATTAAGCTCAAAATCAAGGTTTAATTTCTCTTGTAAATAAGTAGTAAATTCTCTGGTTAAAAAGCCACAATATCCCCCCCAGCGCCCTTCACCATCCACAAAACCAAAAGGAGGGGTATTTTGAGGAAAAGCTACCTTTAACACCCCCTTTGACTTAATATCGTCAATAATAGATTGACTTTGACTATCAGGAGGATTTAAACGAGGGGGAATAATTGCCACAGGGGGATTTTTGCCATAACTAGCGGTTAAATCCTCCGCCGACAAATTACTAAGTTGATTAACTGCTAAACTTTCCTTGTCTAAAGACTTGGTATATTGTCTTAATTGTGCATTAATTTCTCCTGTGTTGGCAAAATTTTCTAAACTACTAATATCAAGGGAAAAACTCAAGGGCGTGTAAGTCATTTCGATAGTTTCAGCGCCCTTCACCGGATTAAATATACCGAAGAAGATAGAAAAAAATACTCCTAAGAAAAGTTTAGACCACATAATAATTTAATGTTAAGAATAATTTTAGGTATTGGTATTTATATAGTAGTCTTAAATAATTCATCATAAATCAATTATTACAGATAACTATTTTATCATCTATCCTTGTGGTAATAGATTTTCTAATTTATTCCTTAATAACTTTTCTCCTGATATACCGCTATAAAATAGTAATTCTGTTAAAGTATTAAGTGCAATGTCTTTGATTTTATCAGAGGGTAAATTTAGTTTAAATTTTTCGTAATTTTCCACTGATTCTTTAAAGTTTTCTATATAATCTTTTATAGTGCCATAATATTCTTGATCTGACTGCAAAGTTTCGATTTGTTCCCACAAAGAAACTACTCTATAAAGTAATTCTTGATTTTTTTTTAAAAGTTTAATCACATTATCAACGACAAAATTTAAGTCAGTTTTATTCTGAGGAATTACATTTAATCTTGTCTCTATTTCTAGTGATAATATACCTAGATAAATTAATGATAAATTATACTCTAATGGAGATGGGGTAGAGGGCGCTGGATTTTCATTCATCATTTGATTTTAAAATAGTATTTTGAAGGTAATTATAGTTTTGACTATTTTACCTTTTCTCTCAACAAGAATTTAAACCCCTTGCCTTACGAATTATAATAAATGTGTTTTTAAAACTTGTTTTTCATCATGTGGACAGAAATTATCAGCGCCCTTCACCGTTATACTGATTTTGAATTAGTAAAAACCATCAGCGTTGGTGGTGGTTGTATCAATCAAGCCTACCGTTTACAGGGCAAGAATAACAGCTATTTTGTCAAACTAAATCAGCCTTCCGCCGTTGATATGTTTAGGGTGGAAGCCTTTGCTTTACAAGAAATATATCACACCGATACTATAAAAGTACCACAACCCATTTGTTGGGGTGCTACCGATAAACATAGTTATCTTATTTTGCAATGGTTGGATATGACTAAAGGTAATAGTCAAGGGTGGCAGAAAATGGGGCAAAATTTAGCACTTTTGCATCGGGTGGAGGGCGCTGAATTTGGCTGGGGGGAAAATAACACCATCGGCACTACTCCCCAAATTAACGATTATCATCATAATTGGGCGGAATTTTTTGCCGAAAAAAGAATTGGTTATCAATTAAAACTCGCTAGGGTGAAGGGCGCCGGTTTTGGTAATACTGAAAAAATTATCAACGCTGTATATAATCAACTCTCAACCCATCAACCCCAACCTTCCCCACTACATGGGGATTTATGGGGAGGAAATGCTGGATTTTTAAGTACAAATGAACCATTAATTTACGATCCTGCCTTTTATTATGGAGACAGAGAAGCAGATATAGCCATGACAGAATTATTTGGCGGTTTTCCCCCGGCTTTTTATCAAGGGTATAATCAACAATGGGCGTTAAATCAAGGTTATCAACAGCGCAAAATCATTTATAATCTCTATCACATCCTCAATCACTTTAACCTTTTTGGCTCAACTTACAGCGCCCAAGCACAAGCTATGATTAATCAGATTATTTAAAAAATATGCCCCTCTCCTGTGGGAGAGGGGTTGGGGTGAGGGCAAACCATTACATTTATTAAGGAACTTTATCATTATTTTAATGAGTAATCATCAAAAAAAATCCGATCTCATTGCCCGTTTTCTTTCCCCAGCCATTAAACTATGGGTAAGGTCTCAATTAGATTCTTTAGAAGATTTTTCCATCCACATTGAAGCAAAAGATCGAGATATACTAAAAGGAAAAATTAAAAGCGTAACCATTGAAGCCAAACAAGTAATTTATAAAGGAATTTGTGTTAATCAAGCCCTATTAAATACTATAAATATTGAAGTTAATTTAGGAAGTATATTGCGAGGAAAACCTTTAAAATTATTACATCCTATTTATATTGTAGGAGAAATCAATCTTAATGAAAAAGACCTACAGGAATCTTTAAAATCAAATCTTCTAACACAAGGTTTAACAGATTTTGTTAAATTATTATTACAACATGAAGCTATCATAGAAACAGAAATATTTAATCATAATATTAAGTGGAATTATATTAACCTAGAACATAATTTCATTACTTTAAATGGTAACATAATTAAGACTTCCTCTCAGGAAAAATCAATAACCATCAAAACTAAATTAATGATTGATAACAGCCAAAAGTTATTATTTGATTCCTTATATATTGAAGGTATTGAGGAAATTAATAATAAAACCATCAGTAATTTTGTAATTAATCTAGGCAATGATGTGGAATTAGAAAAATTAATAATTGACAAAAATCATCTATTATGCAGTGGAAAAATTAAAGTAGTCAGCTAGTTTATAAAGATCACAGCGTTTTGCTTTTCCCCGTATTTCGGTCTTCTAGCCCGATTCTAGTCAATTAAACTAAATTGTCAGCACCACCTTAATTTGATATGAAACAACAAATAATCAGCTATGGCAAAGATTTAATTAACCCTCAGTGCGCCAAAAAAGCCATTCCTGTCGCTTTATTCGTGGGTACAACTTTATTTATGATTAACCATGGCACAGCATTAATCAAAGGAGAAATGAACCAAGAAAGATGGACTAGCGCCCTCCTTAGCTACATAATACCCTATTTTGTGAGCATTCACGGGCAGTGGTCAAGCAAACAAAAACCCCCTCCCAAAGCAGGGCGTTTTCAAAGTCAGGATCAAAATTGATTTGTTTTTGACAAGAAGACAGGTTGACAGGGAGACAGGAGGATTTTTTACTATTAATTGATTTATTAGTAGTTAAAAACCTCTGAATTTCAGATTATTGGCTAGTTTGAGAAACTAACATTTTTGAGAATGAAAACGCCCTGCTCCCAAAGGAGAAGGGCTGATATGGAAGAATAGATAAAACTAAGCAGTAACGATATATTCCTTCACACTACCGCGCTTTTTGCGCAAGTGAGCCAATGCTTGTTGCTCTAACTGTCTTACCCTTTCTCTACTAATACTCATTCTCTGACCAATTTTAGCAAGAGATAGCTCCCTGCCATCATCTAAACCGAAACGAAGTTTTACCACTTCCTGCTGTTGGGGTGTTAACTCATCCAACAAACGGTGTAGATCATGGCGCATAGATTCCTGAGTAATATATTTATCAGGAGATAAACCCTCATCTTCCAACAACTCAGATAATTCTGTATCCTGATTATCCCCCACTTTTACATCAAGGGAAATAGGTTGACGGGCAATACTGAAATACTCACGAATTTGAGCAGGTTCTAAATCCAGCGCCCTTGCTATTTCAGCTTGATTGGGGCTTCTACCCAACTTTTGAGATAACTCCCGTTGAGTTTTCTTAATTTTATTTAATTTTTCAGTAATATGAATAGGTAGGCGAATAGTTCTCGCTTGTTGGGCAATCGCACGGGTAATGGCTTGACGAATCCACCAATAAGCGTAAGTAGAAAACTTAAAACCCTTAGTAGGATCAAATTTTTCTACCCCTCTTTCCAAACCAAGACTACCTTCTTGGATCAAATCCAAAAATTCCATATTGCGCTTTTGATACTTTTTAGCGATGGCAACCACCAGACGCAAATTCGCCTCAATCATTTTTTGTTTGGCGCGTTTACCCTGATAAATTAACTTTTTCAAGTCCGCAGGAGTTTGATTGACAACCTCTGCCCACTCCTCCCAAGTCGGCTCTCTATCTAACTTTTCAGCAAGACTTTCTTTCTCACCATACAAAGACATCATCATCTGCACCTGTTTGCCGAAGACAATTTCCTGCTCATGACTTAAAAGGGGTACTTTGCCAATTTCTTGTAAATAAGTCCGCACCATATCAACGGTGTTAACTTTTTTCTTGTCCATTGCATTAACTTTTGCGGTGGGCATAGGGCTAATCTTCTCCTAACTTCAAGCGCGTTTTTTTTGTGATAAGATTGTTACTGGATAACAATTCTTATATCGGTCAGAAGTCTTTGGGACTTCTCTTTTGGCTATCCTCTTTATTTTACTGACTTTATAGACGGCAACTGATTAAAAAAAGTTCACATTTGTTAGTTTTTTTATAAATTAACGTCCTTTCTGTCGTTTACAATGGAGTCCGCCTCAAAATATGACGATTTCTTAACTGTTATTATATATGATGACTCATTTTGAGTTAGTATAAAAGGCTATCTTTTCAGTAATTACCGAACGCTATAAATTCGGTTCTTTATTTTTCTTAATGTTTTTTTAAGATTTGATTATTTTTTTACTTATCATGATGCCCATATTTTGATGAAAATAAACGGGGAGGGCGCTGAAAAAATAATTAGGGTTTGATGGAGAAGTGGAATCGTGGAGATAATGGATAATTAATCATCTCCCTTTGTCTTCCGTTTCCTTAGCAAGACCCACAATACTTTTCAGCAACCTTTCAATAGATTATAGATTTTCTCAGAAAGTGCAGAAGATGAACTGTTATGTCATAAGATTAGTTAGCAATAGTATTTCTCTGAGTTTTATGGGTTACATTATCAGCACAGTAAATATGAAAGGGGGAGTAGGTAAAACAACTTTAACGGTTAACCTCGCCACTTGTTTAGCCAATAATTTTAAGAAAAAAGTTCTTGTTTTAGACCTAGATTCACAAATCAGCGCCACTCTCAGCTTATTACCTCCCCAAGAATTTGGACAGCTACGCAAAAAAAGAAAAACCCTCAGTTACCTAATAGATGGGGTAATTCAGCCGAATCCCTATGCCAAATTAACCGTTCAGGATATTATCACTAAATCAGTGTGTGAAGTTGATACCCTAGAATTATTACCGGGTGACATTGAACTATATGACGAGTTCTTGGTATCGGAAATGCTACATAAAGAAGCAGTAGAGGCAGGAAAAACTGATCACTTCGAGCGAGTTTGGAATAATTTTGAACGGGTTTTAATTGATACGATTATTCACCCAGTCGTAGAAGAATATGACTTTATCATTATGGATTGTGCCCCCGGTTATAATCTTTTAACCCGTAGCGCCCTTGCCGCCAGCGATTTTTACTTGTTACCAGCGCGCCCCGAACCACTCTCTCTCGTTGGGATTCAGCTATTAGAGCGCCGTATTAAGAACTTGAAAAAAAGTCATGAAGAAAGAGACCCTCTCAGTTTAGAATTATTAGGTATTGTTTTTGTTTTATCAGAAACAGGACTATTCGGTAGATCAGATCGTTATTACTCCCAAGTTAAAAAGAGAGTTGAACAAGATTTTACTCAAAATAAAATTTTTGCCACCGACATTCCCATGGATGTTAATGTCGCTAAAGCCGTAGATATGTTTACCCCTGTCGTGTTATCAGCGCCCTCCACCTCAGCCTCGAAAGCCTTTGTTAAGTTAACAGAAGACTTTTTGACAAAAATTAATAAAAACTAAAAATAGCAATCTTTTCTATATTTTGTTGATAAAAACTTAGTGTCGTGAGAGTAATGGATAATTGACAATTGATAATGGACAATTGATAGAGAATTTTAACAAAGTCAGTATGACTTTGAGTCTTTTAAAAATATAATTACTATAAATCAACAGTTTGAATTTAACCTAATACCTGCGACCTGATACCTGACACCTTATAAATCAATTTTGATGCAGACTTTGCAAAAAACTCCCTTTCATTGAGAGATTTTGTGTCCTCGTTCTCAGTAGCGTGAACAAATCTGGTAAGATGTTAACCTAACAAAGATAATCAACTATTAAATAATTAATAACAAAATGATTGAGCCTTTATTACTCGGTATTGTTTTAGGTTTAATTCCTGTCACCCTGATGGGATTATTTGTGGCGGCGTATCGTCAATACAAACGTACCAATGAAATTGGTGTAGAATAAATGTTTTTTCATGGGGTAACGGTGAAGGCAAGTTGACAATTGACAATGGATAATGGAAGGAATGAAGAATGAAGAATGTAGAATTTTTGGTTGGGATAGAAAAAGTACAGTATTTTTAGAGAAAAAAGTCAATTTATGACACTTTTTGTTATGTAGAATAGACTTTAAACCTTTGTTTAATAAGGGTTTTGATTTATTCAGCAGACCCTAATTGTTTTCTAAATTCTAAATTCTAAATTTTTTCTTCCCTTTGCCTCTTGCCCTTTTCACTTTGCCCTTTTCCCTCACGACTACACTTTGTCATCAAACTTTAATTACCATGTCTGAAAATCTGAGCGATTCTGCCGAACCAATTTTAGATGCCAAACCATATATTAATTTGAGCCAATATCGACAGCCAAATTTTGACCGTGGGCGCCCTCAGTGGTTTATATTTTTATGGTGGTTAATTGAAGGTATTGTGTTTCCCCTTACTCCCCATAACTTTTATGGCATTAGAAGAGGATTATTAAAATTATTTGGAGCAAAAATTGGGCAAGGAGTAGTGATACGCCCCAGCGCCCGTATCCTTTTCCCGTGGAAAGTCGAAATAGGCGATTACAGTTGGATTGGCGATAACGTCTATTTGTATAGCTTAAATGAAATCAAAATCGGTTGTCATAGCGTTATTTCTCAAAATAGCTATCTCTGCACAGGAAGCCATGACATTAACGATATTCACTTTAGTTTAACCACAGCGCCCATCGCCATTGGTAACGGTGTCTGGGTAGCCAGTGATTGTTTTATCGCCCCGGGTGTCAAAATTGGTGCTAATACTGTAATTGGGGCAAGAAGTACGGTATTAAAAAATATTCCCCATGAAGTCATAGCGTGGGGTAGCCCTTGTCAAGTCAGACAGAAAAGGTCTTTAAATTAATTGATAATGGGTTAAAAGGGCAAAGGGCAAGGGGCAAGGGGCAAAGGAAATTCATAATTCATAATTCATAATTCATAATTCTTAATTCTTACTTCCTCTTCTCATGAGTGAAAACAGCCTTTGCAGAATTGCCAAAAAGTCGTAAGATACAAAGGTTATTAGATTAAAGACCCTGATATAAATGTCGTTTTCAAAAATCCTCATTGCTAATCGAGGCGAAATCGCCTTACGAATTATTCACAGTTGTGAAGAAATGGGCATAGCTACCGTGGCAGTACATTCCACCATCGACCGCCATTCTCTCCATGTTAAATTAGCAGATGAAAGCGTATGTATCGGGCCACCGTCTAGTAATAAAAGTTATCTCAATATCCCCAACATTATTTCTGCTGCCTTGACGAGGGGCGCTGAAGCTATCCATCCCGGCTATGGTTTCCTCGCTGAAAATGCTCGTTTTGCCCAAATTTGTGCAGATCACCAACTCCATTTTATTGGTCCTCGTCCTGAATCCATTATTGCCATGGGAGACAAATCCACCGCAAAAAAAACCATGCAACAAGCCGGAGTTCCCACCATTCCCGGTAGTAAAGGCTTACTAACCGATGCACAGGAAGCCCTCAGAGTAGCGGCAGAAATTGGCTACCCCGTCATTATCAAAGCCACGGCTGGGGGAGGGGGTAGAGGAATGCGCCTCGTGAAACAAGAAGCTGATTTAGTCAGGTTATTTAATGCCGCGCAAGGGGAAGCAGAGGCTGCTTTTGGTAACGGGGGAGTTTATTTAGAGAAATTTATCGAGTTACCGCGCCATATTGAGTTTCAAATTCTGGCGGATAGTTATGGTAATGTGGTTCATCTAGGGGAAAGGGATTGTTCGATTCAGCGCAGACATCAGAAATTATTGGAGGAAGCGCCCTCCGCCGTTCTCAATCCCAAATTAAGACAAAAAATGGGTAATGCTGCAGTGAAAGCGGCTAAATCAATCAATTATGTGGGCGCTGGTACGGTAGAATTTTTGGTGGATAAATACAATAACTTCTACTTCATGGAAATGAATACCCGTATCCAAGTAGAGCATCCCGTCACGGAAATGATTACGGGATTAGACTTAATTCGAGAACAAATCACCATTGCGCAAGGAGAACGTTTATCTTTTCGTCAACAAGACGTAGAATTAAGAGGTCATGCTATTGAATGTCGTATTAATGCCGAAGATCCAAACCATGATTTTCGACCTCATCCGGGCAAAATTATCGCTTATTTACCCCCCGGCGGTCCGGGAGTGCGCATGGATTCATTTGTTTATCCTGACTACGAAATCCCCCCTTATTATGACTCTCTCATCGGCAAATTGATTGTTTGGGGTAAAGACAGAGAAACAGCTATTAAACGTATGAAACGGGCGCTGAGGGAGTGCGCTATTACTGGTGTACCTACCACCATTGATTTTCATCGTCAGATTTTAGATCATCCTGAGTTTTTGGCGGGGAATGTTTATACTAACTTTGTGGAGCGAAATTTCCTTAATTAGGGTCTGCTGAAAAAGTATTTTGGTGAGGAGAGGTGTCAGGCTTCAGGTGTCAGGCTTCAGGTGTCAGGTGAAATCCTTAAATACTGTATTTCCTTCTTCCAAATCAACAGTTATATCAAGTTCGTTTGATCAGCCGAAGGCTGCCGCTGCGCGATCACTTATAAATCAATTAAAAATAATCTTAGTTCAATTCATTGAACGAGATACTGTTGGTTCCGTGTAATTCATTACACGGTGGGTCAATTGCAAAGAAAAGTTCTCGTGCAAAAATCCTAATTGTGGGAGTGTCAACTAATGGAACTTACGACGAGACACCGCAGAAAGAATAGTAGTTTTAACTGATTCAAATTGCTTTTTCAAAAGAATTTTACTGGCATCGGGTTGTTTTTTCCCTTGCCAAGAAGAAGTTTTTAACAAAAACCCTTGTAATTGTTTTAACTTTTCTGCACTAATTTTTATCGGTAATTTTTCTTTATATCGATTGATTCTTCCTAACTCAAATAATAGAATATCGTATCTTTTTTGATTAACTAAAGTAGTAGCAATTTGATAACCTAAATCAGTTTTTATATCTAAATAACAAGGCAACCATTTTGGTTCATATTGACGATTATACAGTAGATTAACCCATAGAATCATCGGATGAGGATTTTCCTGACACATAAAATGAGTAAAACAAAAGGTTGATTTTTCTTGAAATATATTAACTTCTTGGGTTTCTAACATTGTCCAAAGACTAGCAAAATTTCCCTCTTGTGCTTCGGTAATGGTAGGAAAAACAATTTTTTTCTGTGGTTTATCATCGGGCCATTTACTCTGATTATAAATAGTTTCTAAAGGAGATAATATTTTATTTGTTTGTGTATTTTTTGATTGATTAAACTCTCTGTCTAAGGCAGTAATTAGACGTAATATTTCTCCAATATTTTGAGGTCTATTTTGAGGCTTTTTTTCCAAACAAGCCATAATCATCGTGGATAAATCTTGAGGTAATTCTAAGTAACTGGGTAACTTTTTGGGGGTAAATTCGTTATGCGCCCGATACCATGCTTGAAAGTTATGGGCTTCCGATTCGATGGGAGTTGTTTGGGTCAACATTTCATACATCAACACCCCTAAACTATAAATATCGGAAGTGGGTTTTAACTCATCTTCTGCCATTTGTTCAGGAGAACAATATTGCGGTGTGCCCATAAAACTTTTTTGACTTTGTGTTTCTTCTGGGTTGTGAATTTGAGCGATACCAAAATCAAGTATTTTGACAAAATGAGTTATTTGAGGGTCTTTGGCGAGGAAAATATTACTTGGTTTGATGTCTCGATGGATGATGGGCGCTAATTCATTATTGACTAAAATGCCATTATGAGCGCACTCCAAACCTAAACAAATTTGTCGTGTTAAAGATAAAAATTTAGCTAAGGAAAGAGGTTTATTTTTGATTAATTGGTCTAAATCATATCCTTCCAAATATTCCATGACATAGAAAGGTACTTGACTTTGATCTAAACCATAATCTTTTACTCTCACAATGTGGGGACTTTGCTCACCGAGGAGGGCGCTGATTCTTGCCTCTCGCTGGAAACGTTCGCGCATTTTATCATCTAAGAGGGCTTGAGAGAGAAATTTAACTGCTACTATAGTGCCATTGAAATTTTGGTCTTCTGCTTTATATACTTGACCCATAGCGCCCCTCCCTACCATACTGCCTATCTTATAGCGATTTGCCAATAACTCTCCTGAGTCTTTGTTGAGAGATTTTACTAGGTCAGAAATAGGTTTAAACATAACAAGTATTGCGATGTTAGGAATAGGGTTTTTAATCACTCAAAACAAACAAATCAAAAAGTGATTAAATTAAGCTAATTAGCTTTGATATTAGCTTAACATATTTGCTATGTTGACAAATAACAAACTTAATTAGGGAAAGTTCAATAAACATAAGTTTTTTGTCAATTTTTTAACCTAACACCTAACACCCGACACCTGACACCTAAAACCAACAAATAATTTATCGTACTCAAAGTCATAGAGCCATTTTCTTTTTTTTTTGATACCATTAATTGAGTGAAAATAATGTCCCATCACATCAAGGGAACAACAGATTAAAATTATCAATCATTTATTGTTCATTATTTACCGATAAAATCATGAGATTAAGACAACTCACCATCAGCAAACTAACTTTATCCCTTCCCTGTTTAACCATGATGGGTTTTATCGGCGTAAATTATCAACCACTATCAGCACAAAATCTTCAAGTCATCGATATTTCCCCTTACAATCAAACTCCTACCGATGATGATTCTTTTAATCTTAGCCCTGATTTTGTGCCTCCTTTACCGCAAAAACTTCCCAGTAGAGATACTTTAGTAATAGAAGGTAATTCAAGACCAGCGCCCGTCGCCCCAATCACAGGAAAGATGGTTAATTCTCAACAAAATTTACCATCTCCCCCTCGTTTGAGTGAACCTTACAGCGCCCCTCCCAGCGTATCACCATCAAATCAAACTCCCTCACGCGCCACCATTACCAATACTCAACCAGCCTCGGTTTTGCCTCAAATAACTCCTTCAGCCGATGCTTCCCCCTACGATTACACTCCCTCTGATAATCCTACGGTGGCAACTCCCACGGTGAATGTGCCTCAAACCGCACCCAGTAATGCAATTCCTCGACCAAATTCCAGCGCCCCTCGCAATACCAATCAACGGCGTGATTTAAAAGAAATTTTAGTATTTGATACTATTACCGTATCGCCAGAAGTTATCGAACAACATCGCCAAAGTCGAGTTAGCAATAATAATTTGAGTGGTTCTTTTCGAGTGTTAGTGGGGGTAAAAAATAGTAGTGAAGAAACCCGTTTAAAATCTCTTTATCCTAATGCTTTTCGCACCACTCATCAAGGTCAAACCCTGTGGCAGATAGGAGTATTTAGCAATCGTCAAAATGCCGATAATGCTGCTCAACCGTTGAAGGGCGCTGGATTAAACCCCATTATCACCCCCGTGCGCTAATCAAGGTTGTTTGATTATAAAATTTTTGGTTGAGACAAAAGGGCAAAGGGAAGAAAAAATTTAGAATTTAGAAAACAATTACTTCTACATTCCTTCCATTATCCATTGTCCATTCAATGATAATATGGTATTGAGGATAATTAAGCAGTATTAAAGGAGGTTCGGTTATGACCACATTGAACTATAAGGCAACTTACCGAGAAGAAGACTTTGCCAACATTACTGCCGAAGAAGTGGCAGAAATTGCCTCTCGTTTAGAATCAGATGACTATGATAGCGCCTTCGCTGGTTTACAAGATTGGCATAAATTAAGGGCTATTGCTTTTCACCGTGAAGAATTAGTCGAGCCTTATATTCACCTGTTGGATATTCAGGCTTATGACGAATCATGATTGGCAGGGCAAAAAAATTCTGGTGGGTATTGGGGGAGGAATCGCTAGTTATAAGGTTTGTGGTTTAATTTCTCAGCTATTTCAGCGAGAAGCTTTAGTACGGGTGATCTTAACGAAGGGCGCTGAAAAGTTTATTACCCCTTTAACGGTGGCAACTTTATCTCGTCATCAGGCTTATACCGATGATGAGTTTTGGCGCCCTCAACCAAAACCTTTACATATTCAATTGGGGGAATGGGCAGATTTGATGGTAATAGCGCCCCTCACCGCCAACACTCTAGCTAAATTAGTTTATGGTATGGCGGATAATTTACTCACTAATACGGTTTTAGCTTCTTTGTGTCCTATTTTAGTTGCTCCAGCTATGAATACAGAAATGTGGCAACAGCCTACGGTGCAGGAAAATTGGCAACGGCTAGGCAATCATCCTCGTTTTATTCCTTTACATACTAATACAGGCTTACTAGCTTGTGATCGTCAGGGCACTGGAAGAATGGCAGAAGTAGAGGAAATTTTGACAGCTTTACAGTCAACTATCATAACCGCAGGAAAGCGTGATTTAGTGGGTAGAAAAGTGTTAATTAGTGCCGGTGGTACAAGGGAATTTTTAGACCCGGTGAGATTTATTGGTAATCCTAGCACAGGAAAAATGGGCATTGCTTTAGCTTGTGCCTGTCATTATCGAGGTGCAAATGTTACCCTCGTGGGGGCAAACATTGCAGAAAATTTGGTTAATTTACTTCCCCCCGTTAATTTTATGCCCGTGGTGACGGCGGAAGAAATGGAAATGGCACTTTCTGCACAGTTTAAGGGCGCTGATTGGTTAATTATGGCGGCAGCGGTGGCTGATGTAAAACCAAAACAGTATTTTTCGGAAAAAATTAGCAAAGATTCTTTATCTTCTCATTTGGAATTAGCGCCCGTCACCGATATTGTGGCGCAGTTAGCCTCTAGCAAACAATCGCATCAAAAAATTATTGGCTTTGCCGCCCAAACGGGAGATATAGAGGGGAGGGCGCTGGAAAAGTTACAGCGTAAGGGTTTAGATGCCATTGTTGCCAATGCCGTTGATCAAGTTAATCGTGGTTTTGGTGTGGATACCAATGAAGGAATTTTCATCAGTAAAAATGGCATAAAAGTGGCTTTTCCCTACGGTAGCAAATTGAAACTAGCCCATGAAATTATTAATCAAATAATCGGTTGAATAATATCATCTCTGATTAAATGTCTCGCCTCGATGCGCAAAGGCACAAAGTTTTGTTGTCAGTGATTCTCCGAATTTATTTGACAGGAGTAAGGAGGAGTCATAAAGACTATATCTTCGTAATTTACCCACCGTGTAATGAATTACACGGAACTAATAGTTTTTCGTTCAATAAATTGAACTAAGATATTGATCTTACTAACTTGTAAGTGATCGCGCAGCGGCAGCCTTCGGCTGATCAAACAGACTTGATATAAAACGACTATATCAATTATCCATTGTCAATTGTCCCTTAAATATTGCGCATTCTAGCACTGCTACGAGAGCGAGGAGGAGGAGTTTGTAAAGGTTGATTTCCCCCCCCATCCTGTTCTTTTTGTTTAGCTTTAGAAGCGCTACGGCGCAGAGCCTGTAATCTTTCCTCATACTTCTTCCGTTGATTCCGTTTCGGCGTTTGTTCAATTAAAGTTTTGAGGGCGCTACCTAAACTCTGATAAGCATTTTTGAGGGTGTAACCAAAACGGGTAGCAAGAATAATGGCTTTTTCGTCAGCTTCCATGGCTTCTTTCAAATTCTTTTCACCATTATTTTTCTGCCAAAGACGATAACCAGAAATACTACAAAGAGACAAAGCTAAAAGCAATAATAAACCATCTTGCACCCACAACTCACCCACAGCGCCCCCCAAACCAATAGCCAACGCTGCCATTTCCCAACCTTCTTTGGGGATAGTATCATTCTGAATCCTTGCTACTTCATGCCAAAACATCAAATTACGTTGGTCGATAGCTAAATTTTCCCACTTAGCCAAATCAATTTGAATCTCCACCTCATCTTTACCTAACTCCTCACTGCGAATTAAAGGAGGGTTTACTTCCGTAGAAGATTCCACCATTACCCAGCTTTGCAACTCAGGGGGTAAAAGGGTTTTCAGTCTTCTTAATTCATTCATTTCGGCGCGCGCTGAAGAAGTTGTATAAGATGTCATATAGTTTTATGTACTTAAATTATCTATAGCTTTGATCAATTCGATCTTGTTCTATGGTAGTCTAATTTTGATTTTAGTTGCATATAATAACATGGAACGTGGTTTAATTTGGCTTCCCTTACTAATTCTCTTCTTTTGGTTAGTCTACAGTGGCAAAAATGAATATCAAAAATTAGAAAACTATAAACTATGGGCAGAAAACTTTGACACATCTAAATATGACATTTACGCCGTTTTGGGCAGAAAAGGCAACATCCTCACTTGGGGAAAACCAACTCCGAAAGGAGTTATCAATGAAAGTAACTTTTCCCTAGATGATGTTATCACCATTAATATTTTAGTGAAAAACCAAGTTACTTCACCAGATCAGTTACCATCTCAAGGAGAAGCTAGTTTACAATTTATCTGTCAAAATGATCAAGTAGTAACTATACCTTTTACCCAAATTAGTTTAGCCGATCAATGGTATCAAGCCTTACAAAAAATTATCATTTCAAAAAATTAGGTAGCTGAATTAATCCTTTTTTCTTTTTATCTCCTTTCGGGTTTTTTTCTGATGATAATTCTACATCCTTTTTTACTGCTTCTTGACTGCTATTTTCTGAAGGTTTTTTGATAGCTAAATCTTCTAAAGAAGGAGAGATATTAGGTTTTAGTTGAGGCTCATAAATAGTTTTTTCTTGTTTATTAACTAAGTTTTCATTTTCTATTTTTGTTGGGTTTAAAATTTCTTTTTTAGCTTCAAAAGTATCACTATCTTTATTCGCTAAATCGTCATTTTTCTTACTTTGTACCTCATTTAAAGATGATTTTCCCCAAGATTCGATTTGCGGTGATGAAGATGGTAAGGGTAACTTCTCAGAGTTTTTGTTTTCTAAAACTTTATCTAAAGTGCTTTTATATTCTAAGGTTGAACGCTGTTGCCGTTGCAGTCTAACTTGTAATTGTTTATTTTCTTGATCTTTTTCTTTTAACTCATATTCTTTTTGACAAAAGCGATCCTGTAACGAAGAACATTCCCTTTCTAATTTTGCCCTTTGATGTTGAGATTCTTGCAGTTCAAGGGTTAGTTTTTCTAATAAAAGTTGTTGTTTTTCGTAAACACTTTTCTGTTGATTTAATTTAATTTGAGCATTTTTTAAACTACTTTGTTTGCTAATGATAATATTTTTTTGTTCTTGAATTTGAGTATCTTTTTTGACTAATTCCTTTTGATAACCTACCAAAGATTGCTCTAAATCTGTCAATTTTTGTTGTTGCGCTTCATATTTTGCCCGTATTTTACAGGCAATACCATACCAGTCGAGTTTAGGGTTAGGATTGGGCGGTTGATTCATGACAATAACTGATATTTTAGGGCAAAATTACAATTCAAAAATTTATTATAACCTTTGTAGGTAGTGAATAATGGATAATGGACAATTGACAATGGATAATTAATTTTAGGTAAAATAGATGAGATAAAAAATAAATTTATGTTAAAAAATGGCTTATTATTGGTATAAAGCATTTCATCTAATTGGTATTGTAGTGTGGTTTGCTGGATTATTTTACATGGTAAGATTGTTTGTTTATCATGCGGAAGCGCAACAACAAAGTGAACCAGCACAGAGTATCTTAAAAAAGCAGTATGAAATTATGGAGAAACGTCTCTATAATATCATCACTACTCCGGGTATGATTTTGACGGTAGCTATGGCGGTGGGTTTGATTACTACTGAGCCTGAAATTTTGAAATCTGGATGGCTACATATTAAATTTTTGTTTGTGGGTTTATTGTTGATTTACCATTTTTGGTGTGGCAGAATCATGGATAAATTAGCTAAGGGTGAAAATAATTGGACTGGGCAACAATTTCGAGCTTTTAATGAAGCGCCCACCGTCTTACTTTTAGTTATTGTCTTGTTAGCTACTTTTAAAGATAGTTTACCCCTCGATATTACCACTTGGTTGGTGGTGGGCGCTGTTATTTTGATGGCTGTTAGCATTCAACTTTATGCGAAAAAACGCCGTGAAAATGAGGCGGTGGAGGGCGCTGATTCATAGTATAAGTAGGGTGAGCATTGCCCACCAAATTATTGTTAAACCGAAGAAATCTTTTCCTGATTAACAAAGGCATAAAAAGCCTGTTTCGCCGCCGCTTGGTGAGAGGCTTTTTTCGTTGAACCTTTTCCCTCGCCCAATAACTGATCTTTGAGCCATACTTGAGCAATAAAGCGCTCATCATCAGCGCCCCTCGCCAGTTTATTTTCTTCTACGATGTAAGTAGGTAAAGATTTGTAAAGGCGTTGAGTCCACTCTTGCAAAGCATCCTTATAATTTTGACGAGCGGGGTCAGCATGAACTTGTCTCGCTTTTTCTAGTAAGATAGGATCAAGCCAAGGGCGCACTAAATCCATATTTTTGGTACTTTGATAAAGCGCTCCCAAAATTGCCTCAAACGCATCTGCTAAACGAGAAATACGCCCTAAACGATCTCCCTTAACATTGGGAGATATTAACAAATATAACTCTAAACCATACTGCTGGGCAATTTCCGCCAAAAAACGATCACTCACTATTACCGAACGAATGGCCGCATAATCTCCCACGGGTAAATGAGGATAGGTTTCCTTTAGTAACTCTGCAGCAGCTAAACGAATCACCGCATCACCGATAAACTCTAAATGTTCATAATTGTTAACGGGTGAAAAACTAGGATGAGTCAAAGCAATATCCAGCAGAGTCCAATCAACGGCAGAATCATTGTTTAAACCCAGTTTTAGCAACAATTTCTGTAATTCTATTTTACGGCGAGAATCGGCGATAATCATCAAGGTATTGAAAACGAATTGGGTTATGGGTGGCTATAATTAGAATTAACTAATCTTTTATCATAGCACTATTCTACCTTATTTTTATAGTCAACATTGACATTTTGCCCATAAAAAATTAAATATGAGATTTCGACTAGATTCGGGTTAGAAGTCGGAAATACGGTGAAAAAATAATATTTTTTAGAGATGTCTATTAAACATCTGCAACAGTGGCGATTTTAATGGCTGAAGTCTGCAAGGGTTGAATCTTATTCAACCCCTACGAATGCCCGACTCCTTATGCTTGATGTTAAAATGATTTAATGAAAGTGAAAATGAGCAGAAATAAATTATGAATCAAATTATTGAAGTTAATATCGCTGATATTTTGGCTCGTATGGAGTCCAAAATTGATAAATTAGACGATAAAATAGACCATTTATCCAATGAAGTTAACCAAGTAAAAGTAGATGTTGGTAAACTTGATGAAAAAATTAATGGTGTAGATAAAAGACTATCTAATTTAGAATTTATTGCGCGTACTATTGGCGGTGGAATTGTGGTAGCTTTATTGTTAGCATTAGCGCGCTTCCTTTTCCCTACAGCAACGTTATAAAGCGCCCTTCACCTCATGCCAAAATGATATGATAAAAATAAAAATTGGGAGTTAATTATATATGAATCAAACTATTGAAGTTAATATCGCTGATTTTTTGACTCGTTTAGAGTCTAAGATGGATAAATTAGAAAACAAAATTGATAAAGTAGAAGATAAAATTGATTATTTATCTCATGAAATTAATCAAGTAAAAATAGATGTTGCTAAACTCGATGAAAGATTAAACAATTTAGAAACAAGTGTTAATAATCGCTTTGGCAGTTTGGAAGCAAGTATTAATAATCGCTTTGTCAGTATGGAGGCAAGTATTAATAATCGCTTTGCCAGTTTAGAAGAAAATATTAATACTCGTTTTGCCAGTTTAGAAGAAAAAATGAATACTAAATTTGCCAATGTGGACACCAAATTTGCCAATGTGGACACTAAATTTGATAATGTAGGTACTCAATTTGATAATGCAGAAACCAGTCTTAAAGATAAGTTTGAAGGATTAGATAAAAGACTATCAAATTTAGAATTTATTGCGCGCGCTATTGGCGGTGGAATTGTCATAGCTTTATTGTTAGCATTAGCGCGCTTTCTTTTCCCTACAGCGACTTTATAAAGCGCCCTCCAATCAAGTAATAAATATAAAAAAGCTCTAATACTCAATGCTAAAATAGAGCATAAATTTTTACTATTTTGAGCTATGCCCATAGGATTACCAGAATTTGCCGATAACCCCGAAAACCGTTGCCCCGTAATTCTGCTCTTAGACACGTCAGGATCGATGTCTGGGCAACCGATACAAGAGTTAAATAGGGGTATTAACACTTTTAAACAGGACGTTTTAAAAGACACTCAGGCAACCCTCAGCATTGAATTAGCTATCATTACTTTTGGCTGTAATGGTGTGCAAAAAATCCAAGATTTTACTACCATTGATGAATTTATTCCGCCCGTTTTAGAAGCTGGTGAGCGCACTCCCATGGGAGAAGCCATCGATAAAGCCTTAGATTTATTAGAGGAAAGGAAAGTAACTTACAAGGATAATGGTATCGCTTATTATCGTCCTTGGATTTTTCTGATTACCGATGGTGCGCCTACGGATGATTGGCAATTTGTGGTTAAGAGACTCCATGAAGCAGAATCTCAAAGACGTTGTTCATTTTTTGCGGTGGCGGTGGAGGGCGCTAATATGAATATTTTAAAACAAATTGCTGTACCACAGCGCCCTCCGATCTTGCTTAATGGGTTAGACTTTAGAGAATTATTTGTGTGGTTGAGTAGTTCCATGAAGCGCGTTTCCACTGGTAAAATTGGCGAGGCTGTGTCATTACCTCCCGTTGGTTGGGGGAGTGTTTCTACTTAATGCCCTCACCCCAACCCCTCTCCCACAGGAGAGGGGCTATTTTTTTACCCTCACCCCACAACCCCTCTCCCACAGGAGAAATTACCCTCACCCCAACCCCTCTCCCACAGGAGAAATTACCCTCACCCCAACCCCTCTCCCACAGGAGAAATTACCCTCACCCCAACCCCTCTCCCACAGGAGAGGGGCTATTGGATTAAATTTTACATCACGATAAAAAATCTCTATGAAAAAATGGAAAGCTATTGCCCATTGTGCCATCGGTAGCGCCCATCACCACACCCAGCAACCTTGTCAAGATTATAGTAATTTTGCATTATTAACTTCTGATGTCATAGTCGGTGCGGTGGCGGATGGCGCAGGTAGCGCTCTTCACTCGGCGGAGGGCGCTGGAGTTGCCGTAGAAACTGCTTTATCTTACTTTCGTAAACTATGTCAGCAAAAAGGCTTAAATGGTAATTCTCACCCACCAAAACTACCACAAGCCAAAGATCATTTTATCAACTTATTAAATGAAATATTGATTAATATTGACAAAAAAGCAGAAGATTTAAACTGTAGTGATCAAGATTTAGCTTGTACATTGATGGTATTTGTAGCCACTCCCCAATGGCTTCTCGCTATGCAAATCGGTGATGGTTTTATGGTTTACAAAACCTCAGACGGTGATCTTAATCTTATCTTTGATGCCGATAAAGGGGAATATATTAACGAAACTACTTTTGTAACCTCAAGTAATGCTGTGGCAGAAATGCAGGTTAAAATATTAGAAACTAAACCATATTTTCTCTGTGCATCGACCGATGGCTTAGAAAAAGTCGCCATTCAATACAAAAATAAACAACCCTTTCTCCCTTTCTTTAATCCCTTAGAAGAATATTTGCGAGAAACCACAGAAACAGATCAAGATAATTATATTCAAGACTTTCTCAACTCCGAGCGCTTAAACGCGCGCACCACCGATGACAAAACCTTATTACTTGCACTTCTTGAAGAAGAATAATTCTCCCCTTTTTTCTCCCCTCTCCTGTGGGAGAGGGGTTGGGGGTGAGGGTAAACAGGAAGAAACAAACAATTCTTTTCTTATTCCTCCCCTTTGTAAGGGGAGGTTAGGAGGGGTTTAGGGGGCATCAATTTTTTACAACACACCAGAAAAAGATGAAAGTATTATTTTGCGCCACTACCAATCAAACCATCAACTTAATACAGCAAATCGCCCATAGCGGAGAAGGTGAAGTTTGGACAACTAACTGGAATGGAATGTTAGCCAAACTTTATCACCAGCCCAGCGCCGAAAAATTTGTTAAATTAGGGGTAATGATCGCCCATCAACCACAAGACCCTAATCAAGCTAAAAATCATCACTCCTTTACCTTTCCCCAATCACTGATTAAAGACAATAAAGGACAATTAGTCGGTTTTTTGATGTATCACATTAAAGATACAGTGGAATTGATTGATATTTATAACCCCAAACGGCGCAAACTCAAAAAATTAGAAATTGATTGGCACTTTCTCCATTATCTCGCCCTCAATATCTCCTCCATCGTGGCGGTAATTCATCAAGAAGGTTATGTTATCGGTGACATCAAACCGCAAAATATCCTCGTTAATAGCCAAGCCTTACCCACTTTTATTGATGTGGATTCCTTTCAAGTCAAAAATCCTCAAACTGGAGAAATTTATCGCTGTGTGGTAGGCACAGAAGGCTATACACCCCCAGAGTTAATCGGTGAAGACTTCCATCAAGCAGAACAAAATTACGCCCATGATAACTTCCGTTTAGGGGTGTTAATCTATCAATTATTGTTTAGTTATCATCCTTTTGGTTCAGGTATTTGGCAATCGGGAGATAAACCAGATATGAACGAATTAATTAAACGGGGTATTTGGTTGGAAGGAAACCAAAATTTTTTAAGCCATAGCCCAAATACTATGCCTTTAAGTATAATTCATCCTTTGCTGAGAAACTGTTTTCTGAGGTGTTTTAATGATGGACATGGTAATCCTTCGGCACGTCCAAGCGCGCAAGATTGGTATTATGCGCTTAGTCAGGCGGTGAATGATTTAAAGATTTGTAGTCAAGTGGATAGTCATATTCATTATGCGCAGGATCAGATTTGTTCTTGGTGCGCGCGTAAAAATAGTTTAGGCATTGATATATTTGAGTTACCATCGGGAATAAAGTCCACTGCGAAACAAAGGGTTTTAACAAGAATTCAGGCAAATTCGAGCATTTTTCAGCAGAAGGAAATTTTGAGAGATAAAGATATTAATATTATCCAAAAGATAATTGTAAATACTGATAATTTTAGGTTGAAAAAATTTAATATTTTCCGAAAGGAAATGTTCTATTGTTTTGCTTGGATGATGATATGGTGGGTAATTTTTATTACTTTTTTCAATATTAATGAAGTGCTTGTTATTTTTCCAATAATTGCTAATTTACCTTTGTTTAATTTTCACATGATTGGGTTAATTTTTTTAGCTGCTGATGATAATTTATTTTTAAAGGAATCAGATTATTATAATTCAACATCATTCTTTGATATTTTTTGCGTAATAATACTACCATATTTACTTAATTATATTTATCGTTATATTCTCTTTAGAGATAAAAAATTAAGATTCAAAATAATTGAATTTTTTATTTGGTTAATTCCTTCTATTATTTTATTATTTATATTATATGATTTGTAACAGATTGATCATTTTCAAAAAATATTGAAAACACAACCTTACCAACCGTGTAATGAATTAAAATAAGATAGATTGCAGCAACTAACAAATATTAAAAACAATGATATTAGATAGTGAGAAAAAACAAACAATATTAAAAATTTGTGCTAAATATGAAGGTTATAATGTGAGAATATTTGGCTCTTATGCAAGAAAAGAAGCAACAAAAAATAGTGATTTAGACTTATTAATGGATATAATCAAAGGAAAAAGCCTTTTAAATACCATTGCCTTAAAGCAAGAATTAGAGGATTATTTAGGAATAAAAGTTGATATAGTAAAACCTCATAATCTTCATGAAATAATCAAAAATCAAGTATTAAAAGAAGCAATTTTTTTATAAAAAATTTAACTAAAAAGTAAAACAGTGAAGAGGTGCTTTTCCTCAAGAGTTTAATTTATTAAACGGCATCACGGTAGCCGTGAAATTCATTACACGGCGATACCCTCACCCCCAACCCCTCTCCCACAGGAGAGGGGAGTAAAATATGGCGGAGGGCGCTGGGTTTTAACAATGAGAAATTGATTTATAATTTAAAGTACAAATTATCTAAAAAGTTAACGACGATGAAAACTATTAATATATCTGAGTTAAAACCTGAACAAATTAAATATATTGAGGAAATTATATCAGCATTAAAAGCTAAAAATAAATCAGATGAAAAGAAATTAAAATTTGATATGATTAATCATTTATTAGAGAATCCTTTAGCAGTAGATAATTTACAATTTATGACACGAGATCAAATTTATGACAGAGAATAACACATCTCTTTGTTTTGTTGATTCTAATATTTGGCTTTATGCTTTTTCTACCAATGATAAAGAAGAAAATAAAAGAATTTTAGCGAAACAACTTATCCAAGAAAAGGAAATAGTAATTAGTACACAAGTGGTTAATGAAGTATCATTTAATCTATTTAAAAAACACAAACTAGATGAAAGTAGTATCTTAAATTTAATTAACTCTTTTTATAATCGTTATCAAATTATACAGTTTAATCAAAATATCTATGAATTAGCTTCTAATGTCAGAGGGAAATATTGCTTTTCATTTTGGGATAGTTTAATTATTGCATCCGCTTTATTTGCTGATGTAAATATTTTCTATTCAGAAGATATGCAACACAAATTAACGATAGAGAAAAAACTAACAATTATTAATCCTTTTAATTAAAATTAAACCACCGAGAGTGGTTTATGGTGGAGGGCGCTGGGTTTTCTCAAAAAAACATATTATTAATACTCTATGGGTTAACTATTAAGAAATTGATCAATATCAATACTTGCCTGTTTTAATATGTTTCTTAAAGTACCTTCTTTTAATTCTCGATGATGAGGAATAACCGTTTTTTGTTTTGTGTCTGCATTAAACCAGATTTCATGATCTCCTTTTGCGCTTCTATAAAACTGAAATCCTAGTTTTTTCATTTTTTTAGCTACTTGTAAGTAAGAGAAACCAGATAATCTACCCATCAAACCTCCAAAATTAAAGGATATTCAAACGTAGAGGGAAAATCTGAAATATTTGACTGAATATAGTTATTTTCTTTTTCTAATTCCCAGAGAATTTTCGCCACATCCTGTGCAATTTCAATGACTTCTGGTATAGTTTTTCCTTCTGCGACTAATCCTTGTAAATCTTCACTGGTGGCAATGAAGTATTCTTCTTCTTTTTCCACTAATTTTTCAATGGTTAGTTTGATTAGTTTTTTCATCTATATTCTCATTTGCGTTTATGCCGAATACCCCAATTATCGTAACATATTCAACAGAAGGCTGGGTTGTGGTGAAGGGCGCACGGTTTGAGGTGGAGGGCGCTTTATCACTAACTTTTACTAAGAAAATAGTTAATTGTAAATGATAAAAAATCTTCAGCGTTTTGTATTTGTATTATGGCTTCTGGTTGTTGAATAACATTAACATCTCCATAATCTCCCAAATGTCTTAAATCTTGAGCTTGTTTGAGAAATTGGTGATATTTTCGAGGAATTAAACCTGTTTTAGCAAATTCTCGTCCAAAGGCAGAAATAACAGCGGAATGCTTAGAAAACGTCATATTTTTTTCTGCTAGTAAAAAAGCAGAAGCAACATAAAACATTGTGTAATAAGCCCTCGTAACTGCAAAGTCAGGATAATTTGCATCTAATAGTAGTTTCGATGCTTCTAAACTTTGTTCAGCTTTAATTAAAAGATTTTTGACTTCTTCAATCATATTAATATACCGTCTTTATTAATATTTTGAATTAAAGATTTATTTTGACTATTCATGGCTTCCTCTGAAATATAAAAGCAATTAATTAAAGCATCATATTCTAAACATAAATTGCTAATTAGATAGCTATTTTTCATAATCTCATTAACTTGTTTAACTTCTCCTTTTAATACCACCAATATATCAATATCAGAATCAATATTTGCATCCCCTCTTGCTTGTGAACCGAATAAAATTAACCTACTCAATTTATTACTATAAATAAGTTCAAGTTCTTTTTTTAATCTTTCTGTTATTATGCTTATTTTTTTATTGTTTAAGATTTTTTTTTCCATTGTTATTAATCTTATTATTTATAAATATTCAAGCGCCCTCCACCATTATTCCTCACCGTATGATGAATTAAAATCAATCCCTTGAATATATTTAAGCAAGACGATATTAAATGATACTACCTTCACTCCCAGCGCCCTTCACCACAGGAGAAGGGAGTAAGATATGGCGGAGGGCGCTGATTCTATGAGAAGAAAATTAACATAAAATATGTTTATAGACATCTCCAGAAATTTTAGTTTATCGACAGGGATCATTAATAAATTATTAGTAATTTTTAAAAACAATACTCATATTGATTACTAAAATAATTATTGGAAAGGTCTAATGCAAAAAACCTAATTAATTAACGTCACTAATACGGCGAATATTCAAAACATCGCTAATATTACGGATTTTTTGCATCACACTGCCTAACTGTTCAGAGTCTCTCACATCGATGGTAAGATGAATGAAGGCTGGTTTACCCGGATTAGTTTTCACCCATGCGTTACTAACGTTAACATGATAATCGCTAAGTCTGCCTAAAACATCTCGAAAAATTCCCACTCTATCGATAGTTTCAACAATCATATCTACAGGATAGGCAACATTGTGGCTTGATTTTTCATTATTGTTCCATCTTACAGGGATAAAACGGTCTCCTTTGAGGTTACGAAGGTTGGGGCAATCATGATGATGAATGGAAATACCGCGCAAATGGGTGACAACTCCGATGATATTTTCGCCGGGTAAAGGGCGACAGCAACCAGCGAGATGAAACTCTAATCCTTCAATTCCAGCGATGGGATATTTACTACTATCACTTTCTTTAAATGGTTTGAAATGAGTATTGGTTAACTGAGTTTCTTCTTGTAGGGTAGTGGGTTTATTTTCTGGGGGTTGTTGTTGTTTATTTTCTTCTCGTAAACGGTTGATGACGTGAGTGGAGGTAATTTCACCGTAACCTAATGCCACTAGCATATCATCCACTTTATGAAAGTTACATTTTTGAGCAACTTTGAACATGGTATCGGATTTTAGCAGAGACTCTAAACCATGTTTTCCTAATTCTTTTTCTAATAATTCCCTGCCTCTAGCAATATTTTCATCCCGATGAGATAATTTATACCATTGTCGGATGCGGTTACGGGCGCTGGGAGTTTTAACAAAGTTTAACCAATCTAGGCTAGGATGAGCATTATTAGCGGTGAGTATCTCTACAATATCACCATTTTTCAATACTTGGTCTAATGCTGACCAGCGCCCGTTAATAGTCACACCCTTCAAATGATTACCTACTTCTGTATGAATACGATAGGCAAAATCAACGGCAGTTGAACCTTGATGTAAGGAAATTAGTTTTCCTTGAGGGGTAAAAACATAAATATCATCATCAAATAAATTTTCTTTGAGGTTATCTACATATTCTTCTGCGTCTTTTAAATCCTTTTGCCAGTCTAATAATTGTCTTAACCAAGTGAATTTTTGTTCATCATTGGATAAGAAAGTATTTTTAGAATTTCCTGCTTCTTTATATTTCCAATGCGCAGCGATACCATATTCGGCGATGTGGTGCATTTCCAGGGTGCGAATTTGGATTTCTAACGGGCGCCCGTTCAAACTGACTACTGCTGTATGTAAGGATTGATATAAATTGGCTTTGGGTAAACCGATATAATCTTTAAACCTACCCGGAATCGGTCGAAAAGCGTCATGCACTACTGCTAAGGCTTGATAACATTCCTGCTTTGTGTTCACGATTATTCTTAGCGCGGCAATATCAAAAATTTGGTCAAATTCTTTATTTTGTCTTTGCATCTTCTCATAGATGCCGTAGAGGTGCTTCGGGCGCCCTTTGACTTCCAGAGGTGTTACGTTGTATTGTTGTAAACCTTCATTTACCTTCTCCATTACCTGAGATATTCTTGCTTCTCTGTCGCTTCTTCTTTCAGCAATTAAATTACGGATTTCTTGATAATCTTCCGGGTGTAAATACTTAAAACTTAAATCTTCCAATTCCCATTTAAATTGCCACATTCCTAATCGATTGGCGAGGGGCGCAAAAATTTCCTTAGTTTCTCTGGCGATGGCTTTTTGCTTATCAGGGGGCAAAAAATCAAGGGTGCGCATATTATGTAATCTATCCGCCAATTTTACCACAATGACTCGAATATCTTGAGCCATTGCCAAAAACATTCGCCGAAAATTCTCGGCTTGTCTTTCGGTTTTGTTAGAAAAATTAAATTTTGATAATTTTGTAACGGCTTCCACTAATTGCCTAACATTACTGCCAAATAACTCCTCGATATGCTCAGGTTTGACATCTTCATTATCTTCTACTACATCATGGAGAAAACCAGCTGCGATCATTTCTGCATCTCCCCCTAAATCTCGTAATAACTCTGCCACAGCGATAGGGTGTATGATATAAGCCTCACCTGACTTGCGATACTGCCCGTCATGAAGATTATAAGCATACTCAAAAGCTCGACAAATTAAGTTATTATCGGGATCGTTTTGGTCTCCAATGATACTTCGATTTAGCCATTCAGGAAGGTGAATTTTTTTTTGCTTTTCGTGGTTAGGAATGGTAATAGTCATAGGTTTTATTAGTGATAACAACGGTTATTTTTTTATTAGTTTTAATTACTTATTCAAATTATAATATTGCTTAGTTGAAGTTTTTAGGTTATTAAATAAATTACTAAAAAAGTTAGTATTTACTCAAAATTATCAAGATTGTAATAGAGAAATATCAGGAATATATTACCTCTCTAAATTAAACAAGGAAAGGTAAAATTAAGGTAAAATATTACCGTAAATACAAATTGCTATATCAGAGTAATTTCACTAAGTCTAATCTAAGTATGATTACTCGTTGATCTAAGTATAGTCAAAAATTCTTAATTCTTATTATTGTAACGTAATAGAATAAAAATGTTATCAAAATTACATTTTGAACTTGTGCAAGACTGGATATTGTTACTAAAAAAATTTGGAGATGAGTGGCAAAGCCAAAATCAACAGGCTTATCATCTTAGTGAAGAATGGCAAAAGATTCAGCAGTTTTTACAAAAAAAAATTCTACCTTTATCTTTCGATGATTTAGACAGTGAAAACCAAAGATTGTGGCAATCATGGCAAACGGAAACCCATCGTTATCTCCGTCTTTTGCACACAGATTTATTATTTTTTGCCACCGCCAAACAACCCCAGACTAAATCAATGAAAGCCTCCACCATTACTCAACATTGGCAAGGAACACTACAACTTAGTATAAACTTATTATCTACGGTGAAGGGCGCTTTTAAGTAGGTTTTGCACTCATTATTGAAATCCTGAGGGCAAATTCAGTAGATCGAAAAAGAGAGATATTGCTGGATAAACTCTCTAATCATCGGAAAACTGGGTCATCGCTCCCACAGATCAGTTATTAAAACTTGTTCTTTTGGAAATTAGTCTGCCCTTTTTACGCTTAATCGGTTTACTAATAGTTATTTGTTCAATTTCTTTAGTTCTTTCTTCCTTATCAATGGCTTGTAACTTAATTAATACTCCGGCAAATAGCCAATAATAAATAGCAACGGGATCAGTATCAAGAGGATACCAATAGGGAAAATAACCAATTACTAACATAAATATCCAGAAAGCGCCCGCAAAACTTTTTAAAACAGGGTCTCGTAAAGATCGATAAATTTTGAAGGTATAAAGGAGTAAATGGGTAATAAAAACTAGGAAAGCAATTAAACCCAAATAACCCACCTCATATAACACTTTGGGGTGATAGGTTTCTAAAAATGCCGTTGAACCAAAAGCTCTTCCTGAATTGGTTGCACTTCCCAAGCCTTTACCCAATAGTATTCCTCCATAGGAAACGCCATTTTGAGCAGCCCAATTCCATTGACGGATAATAAACTCTTGGGGGGGCGCTGTCTTCCAGCGCCCGATGGTGCTATCTATACGCTGCTGAATAAAATCGGGATTACGAGAAGCAAAAATAACTAAAACTAACGCCATACCTAAAGCAATGGGAAGAAAACGCTTCAACCGCACAATTTGACCTGTTAACACTAACATTACTAAAGTGAAAGCTGGAACGCCAATTAAAGCAGCCCGTTGCCCTGAAATAACGGCATTGATGAAAATTAAACCCAAGCCACCGAAACCAATTAACTGCCAAAAGAAAGATACTTCAAAAAAGGCAACAGTAAAACAAATCGCACTGTTGGCAATGAGAAACCAACCCCAATGCCAAGGTGAAACAAACGTACCGGGTAAACGAATTTGATTTTGTTCTGGAGTATAAAGGAGAGAACCACCCACAAAGCATTTAGCGTCCAAACTGGCTTGAAATAGCCCAGCGCCCTCCGTCAATGCACTGGTAGCCTGACAGCGCCCGGTTTTAAGAAAAGTATATTGAATAAAAGCTAAAGTACAACAAATAATAGCTAAAATAGCGAGAACTCGACCTAAAGTTAATAGAGTTTTTTTATCTTCAATGAGATAGTAAGCACAGAAAATGAGAGGAATATAACCGAGAAAAACTTTTAAGCCTAAAATACCCTGTAGAAAGGTTTGACCATCACGACAAATACCCGTGGAGGCAGTTTCACTTAAAAATGTGCAGGTGGGCGCAAATAATTCTAATCTAGCGTTAATGGCAAACAGAATCATTACACAAATTGCCACCAAAAAACTAAAAGTAGGTAATAACTGTTTAGCTACAAAAATCGGCTTATTGCGCCGTTGACAATCCACCAACAAAGCTAATAGGGCGGGGATATAAAAAACATCTTTAGCAATTTGAAATATTAGCTTTCCATCGGCTAACCAATAGGTAATCGTGCCTCCGAAAGGCATATAAATTAAAAATACCCACAATGCGGAACGGGGATAAAAATAAGACAAGATTAAACAGATAGTGGCAACACCAGCGCCCACCGCCAATTTAACTTCCGTCAGGAAAAGAGCGAACAAAGTTACTAATATTCCCAAGGATAGAGATAGCGCCCATGACAAAAACAATTTTTGTCGAGCTTTGCGTTGTTGTTTTCTCAGCGCTAGTTTGTCTTTGACACTGAGAGATTTTACTTCGTTATTGACAGTTTTTTGTTGACGGCGACGGGCGCTTATGCTAGTCATATTTTTTATACAAGAAAGAAGAAAGGGAAGCAGAGGAAGAAAGGGAAGCAGAGGTAGAAAGGGAAGCAGAGGTAGAAGGGGAAGCAGAGGTAGAAGGGGAAGCTGAGGTAGAAGGGGAAGCTGAGGAAAAAATAAGTTTAAATACTCAATATTTATTTAACCTTTGCCCTTTTGAGCAATTGTTTAACTATGCAAAGTTTTGAGTAACCACAGCTATCAAATTATCAGTCCAATGATTGACTAATTGTTCATTTTGTGCCTCAACCATAACACGAATTAAAGGTTCAGTGCCAGAAGCGCGCACCAAAACACGACCTTCAGCGCCCATCGCCCTTTCTGCTTCGGCAATGGCATTAACCAAAGCATCGCAATTTTGCCAATTTAAACGCTTTTCTCTGTCTTCAACTCTGACATTTTTTAACACTTGAGGATAAGGAGTAAAACTATTTGCCACTAAATCAGTTAAGCTAACCTGTTTTTCTTGGGCTAAAGCCGTTAAATGTAAAGCCGTTTGAATGCCATCCCCTGAAAAATGATGATGGTGACAAAGAATATGCCCAGATTGTTCACCTCCTAGCATAGCGCCCGTCTCCCACATTCTCGCTTGAACCTGTTGATCTCCCACCGCAGTGCGCAATAACTTACCGCCAAGATTTTGCCATGCCACCTCAAAACCTAAATTAGCCATTACCGTGCCTACCAACAAATTATCAGGTAATTGACCATGTTCCTGTAAATATTGCCCCCAAAGATAGAGAATATAATCCCCACAAACCTTGCGCCCTTCACCGTCTATGGCCATCACCCGATCCGCATCTCCATCAAAAGCAAAACCCATATCCGCTTGATAATGCTTCACAGCCTGTTGTAACTGTTCTAAATGAGTCGAACCACAATTAACATTAATACGATCTCCATCCGCTTGATGATGCAATGTAATCACATCAGCGCCCATGGCTTCAAAGATGGAGGGCGCTATTTCTACCGCCGCACCCCAAGCCAAATCCAACACAATGCGCAAACCCCGAAAATTGAGATTTTGAGGTAAAGAATTTTGTAAAAAACGAGTGTAGTTATCCGTTAACTGATGACGATGATAACTTTTCCCATATTTTGTGCCATGATAACTTCCCGATAATTGTCTCAGAATAGTTTCAATTTCTTGGGCAATGTGGGGATTTAATTTCGTGCCATCTTGACCAAAAAACTTGATACCATTATCCTCTGGTGGATTATGACTAGCTGAAATCATGATACCGCCCATAGCGCCCGTAGTCCTAGCTAAATAGGATACGCAAGGGGTAGGACATAAACCGATATTCCACACTTCCAAACCCGTAGCAGTTAAACCCGAAGCCATAGCCATAGACAACATATCGCTAGAATTGCGGGAATCTTGCCCAATAATCACCACCCTATGATTAATTTTATTCATTCCTTGCCACACCATTCCGGCAGCGATACCTAAATTTAAAGCTAAATCGGGGGTTAATAAATCTCCCACTTTGCCCCGAATGCCATCAGTGCCAAATAGTTTACTCGGTAGTTTTTGTTTCGGTGCATCTATAGATAAAACCATTTTTAATACTTCCTCACACAATCTCAATATTTTCTATAACTTAACTACATAGCTTATAGCAAAAACTCGAATTTAAACCATTAACCATTACACAAATCTTGATTAGACATCTCCAACAATTAGAATTTTTGCACAGTGAAACAGGCATCTTGCTTGTATTTCTGGAGAGGTGTTTCTCGCAAAGGCACGAAGACGCAAAGGGAATTTTTGTGATAATCTAAAGTCGGGTTGAAAGAAATAAAAACTGCCACAGGTGAGTCGGTAAGCAAAATTAATTGCGATTTTTATTTTTCTCAAAGTTATGATAACAGAGGAAGGGAAGGGGATGTGCGCCCCTTGTTAGCCCCTTGCCTATATACAATTAATTTTGCACGATAACTTAATGGAAAACAAAACCTTAAAAGCAATTCAAGAATTAATAGAAGTGGTGGCAAAATTAAGAGCGCCCTCCACCGGTTGCCCATGGGATTTAGCTCAAACTCAAACATCTTTGATACCTTATATTATTGAGGAAAGCTATGAAGTAGTTGATGCTATTCGCAGTCAAAATCAACTACAAATCGCCGATGAATTAGGAGATTTACTGCTACAAGTTGTTTTACAAGCACAAATTGCCCAAGATGAAGGACATTTCAGCCTCGAAGATGTGGCGCAAAATATCACCGAGAAATTAATTCGTCGTCATCCCCATGTATTTGGCAATGTGAAAATAACCGATGATACTCAAATCCATGAAAACTGGGAAAAAATTAAAGCTCAAGAAAAGGCTTCCCGTCAAGAATCAGCCTTTTTAAGTGATCAACTAACACAATATCATCGTAGTTTACCACCCTTGATGGCAGGTCAAAAAATCAGTAAAAAATCGGCGCGAGCTGGATTTGAGTGGGAAAATATCGAGGGCGTTTGGGAGAAATTCCATGAAGAGTTGGGAGAATTTCAAGAAGCCATTGAGGAAAATAATCAAAACCATGCAGAAGAAGAATTAGGCGATCTTTTTTTCACTCTAATTAATTTAGCTCGATGGTATGATTTGGATGCCACAAGGGCGCTACAAGGCACAAACCATCGCTTTATTAAGCGTTTAGCCGTGATGGAAAAATATGCCCAGCGCCCGTTATCCGAACATAACATTATGGAATTAGAAGCATTATGGCAGAAAGCAAAACAATGGATAATGGACAATGGATAATTGAAGGAATGCAGAATGTAGAATGCTAAACAACTCATTATAAATAAAATATTACTAAAAAATATTGAATTAACTTTATTTTCTAAATTCTAAATTCTACATTCTAAATTTTCTTCCCCTTTCTCCTCTGCTTCCCCTTGTCTTCTCCCTTACATTCCGGGTAAACCTAAACCGCCGGTTAAATCTTCCATTTTTTGGCGCATGGTATCGGTGGAGATTTGATAAGTTTGTTGGAGGGCGCTGGTGACACTAGCAGAAAGAGCTTCTGAGCCTTTCCCCATCGCTTCATCACTGATGATAACTCTTAAAGGCTCTTGATTACCGCTCATTACTACTGTAACTAAACCGTCTTCACTTTTGCCCTCAATTTCCATAGTTTCCAACTCTTGTTGGAGTTTTTTCGCTCCCTCTTGTACTTCTTGAGCTTTTTTGAAGGCTTCTGCAAGTTCCTTCATCTTACCTAAACCCAAGCCAAATCCTTTTCCTTTGTTCATGATATATATTTTTACTTTGCTATTTATTTCCGAATATCTTTCAGTTAGGTGGGTCATTAACCAAAATCAATATAGCACAAAATTGACAATGGATAGTGGGAAGAATGTAGAAGTAATTGTTTTCTAAATTCTAAATTCTAAATTTTTTCTCCTGTTTGCCCTTTGCTCCTTGCTCTTTGACCAAGACTCACAATAATGATATGATCACTTGGTTGAAAATTTGATTAGGTAAAAGCTATTTATACTCCGCCTCTAGCTCGATTAATTGAACAACTGCAAAAACTACCGGGGGTAGGTCCAAAAAGCGCACAGAGATTGGCTTTACATATCCTCAAGCGCCCTCCCCAAGATGCAGAAAATTTGGCTCAGGCAATATTAGAAGCCAAGCAAAAAGTAGGCTTTTGTCAGCGCTGTTTCCATTTATCAGCAGAACCAATTTGTAATATATGCAGTAATCCACAACGGGATAACACCGCCATTTGTGTCGTCACAGACTCTAAAGATGTCATTGCCTTAGAAAAAACTAGAGAATATCAAGGCAAGTACCATGTATTGGGAGGGGTTATTTCGCCCCTTGATGGCATTGGACCAGAACAATTAAATATTAAAGCCTTAGTGGAAAGAGTAAATAGAGAAAAAACTCAGGAAGTTATTTTAGCTATTAATCCTAGTGTAGAAGGGGAAACCACTACTTTATATGTAGGACAACTATTAAAATCTTTTACCAAAGTAACTAGAATTGCCTTCGGATTACCCATGGGCGGTGATTTGGAGTATGCAGATGAAGTTACCTTGGCACGGGCGCTATCCGGGCGCCGAGAATTAGATCAATAAAAAAAGTCTTCTCTTTATGGGAGAAGACTTAAACTTAGAAATTACAAAGGTTTTGGGAAAATTAACTTTCCATACCAGAAGAAACTTCCCCACTCATAGAACTGGCAAAACCACCACTGAGAACGTCAGCTTCTTTGACAAAGCCACTGTAAGCCTCCATACCATGTTCAGAAATATCCAAACCTTTAATTTCTTCTTCTTCATGAACTCTGATACCGATAGTTGCTTTAATGGCATACCAGAAGATGGTACTGACAACCACTGTAAAACCGCCTACCGTCAAAACACCAATTAACTGAGTAAAGAAACTATGACCATTAGTGCTAAAGATACCAACTGCTAAAGTTCCCCAAATACCACAAACTAAGTGAACAGAAGTAGCGCCCACCGGATCGTCAATTTTCAGAACTTGGTCAAAGAAACCAACGGAAAATACCACTAAAACTCCAGCAATAGCACCAATAATTACGGCACCAAAATAGGTAACATCACCGCACCCCGCCGTAATACCAACTAATCCAGCTAAGACACCGTTAATAATCATAGAAAGGTCTGGTTTACCATCTTTAATCCATGAAGTAGCAGTAGCGGTACAACCACCAGCAGCGGCAGCTAAGTTAGTAGTTAAAGCAATGTAAGGAACATTGGCAGTAGCTGCTAATTCTGAACCGGGGTTAAAACCAAACCAGCCAATCCAAAGAATTAAACAACCCAAAGTCGCAATACTCATATTATGACCGGGAATAGCGTTAGCTTTGCCGTCACTAGAGTATTTCCCTTGACGAGGACCGAGAATAGCTGCACCCATCAACGCTGCCCAACCACCAACGGAGTGAACAGCAGTAGAACCAGCAAAGTCACGGAATCCCATACTAGCTAACCAACCACCATCCCAAATCCAATGACCAGTAATAGGGTAAGCGATACCAACTAATAAAACGCTGAAAACTAAAAACGCATCAAAACGGATTCTTTCAGCTACAGCACCAGATACGATGGTAGCGGCAGTAGCAGCAAATGCCATTTGGAAGAAGAAGGAAATGGATTCAGGCACTTTTGTTAAGGTTTTAATTTCTACCTCTTGACCATCAACCATTTGTCGAACTATCTCAAAATGTTCGGCATCACTGTAAGGTAAACTGCTACCACCAAAGAAAAATCCACTGAAGCCGATAAAACCATTACCATTGCCATACATTAAGGCGTAACCAATAGCCCAATAAACTAAAGAAGCAATAGCAAAAACGATTAAGTTTTTCGCCAAGACATTGACAGCATTCTTTTGACGGCAAAAACCAGCTTCTAACATCGCAAAACCAGCATTCATGAAAACCACGAGAATTCCAGTTATTAAAAGAAAAATGGAATCAACTACTATTTTTAATTGAGCAACATCTTCTGGTTGACTAAAACCCTGAGCGCCCGCCGCCGCATTCCAAACTACCACGATCAGGGCGCTAAGAGGGATACAAGCTAACCAATAAGGGGAAAAAAGGTTACGAAACCAATTAATAGCATTTAATATAACACTGTCCTGATTTTTGGACCGAGACGTTTTTGATTGTATTTTTTTTGACATTATCACCATCGTTTTTAGATTGTTAATTCCTTTGACTAAGAAGGATCACTCCTCACCACGTTCCTCATACTATTTTTTTTACATCAATTACTGATGAAATTAATACAAGTCGATGATGTGATTTTTGAATTTTACAGGTCATGTTTATGACTGATAAATATTCATACTTTTCACCATGTCTTTTCTGTATAAGTAAATACAATTTGAGTAATTAGTTAAGAAATAATTAACAATAATTTTTGGTGATGGTGATTAATTATTAGCTTTCTGGTTCAACTAAAGAGCGATATTGGAGGGCGCTAAGAGTATCTTCTAATTCTTCGTTAGGATCATCAAGACGCACTTTTAATAACCAACCTTCTCCATAAGGATCATCTACGATAGCTTCTGGTTGCTCGATCAACATTTCATTACGATCAATTACTGTACCAGTAACGGGAGAATAGATTTCCGAAACGGCTTTTACTGATTCAATCGTACCAATTTGATCTCCAGCACTGATGGTATCACCGGCTTCCGCCAGTTCTAAAAATACCACATCTCCTAATTCTTCAAGGGCAAAGGCACTTAAACCGATGGTTGCCATGTCGTCTTCTTCGAGGCGCACATATTCATGGGTATCGAGATATTGTAAATCGTCAGGATATTCTAAGGTCATTATCTATTACTCATATTCAAAGAATCATTATTTATTATTCATCATTCTTTGTCGATCTTCAATTAATTAGGGATTGCTAAAAAAGTATTATTCTTACAAATCCAAAAAAAAACCTTCGGGCGTCTTTCCTTGTTTCGACTCCGAAGGCTTTCTTATTTCACTCCTCACTCAAATAACATTTAATACTAAATCCAGCGCCCTTCACTATTTACCTGTGACACTTTCTAAATTGGCACAGACTAATTTTAGAAATTAGGGAAAAAGACAACCTTCGTAAAAAGATAATTTGAACAGTAGTTCACCGCTACTCTTTATTACCTTATTTTAGTCTATGGCAATCCTCAATGGTTTATGCTAGAAAGCACCTTGTATAATAAAGAACATCGGAAATAGATAACCAAAGGGTAAAAATATGAGTAGTAGCGACTTATCCGCCGAAAAATTGTTGGTGCAACGCTACCAATTATTAGAAGTAGTCGGCACTGGGGCGATGGGTAAAGTTTATCGGGCGCTGGATAAAGCCTCCCCTAAAAATCAAGTAGCTGTGAAAATTTTAACTCGATCTCTTGACGATATGAAAATGATCGAGCGTTTCCAAAGAGAAGCTACCGTCAGCGCCCTTCTTGCGGAAAGATGCGAAAATATTGTCAAAGTTATGGATTATGGGGTGGACGAAAATAAAGTTCCTTTTTATGTGATGGAACTATTACAAGGGGAAAATTTAAGCGAAGTTATTGACATTCACACTGTTAGTTTACCAACATTTTTTGAATTTGCCCGACAAATTTGCAGCGCCATGGAAACTGCTCATAATGGTATCTTTTTTCGAGGAGAAATCTGTCCTATTATTCATCGTGATTTAAAGCCTACTAATATATTTGTGATTGAAAATCAAGACGGAAAAGAGCAGATTAAAGTGCTTGATTTTGGTATTGCAAAAATAGCACAAAGTGAAAATGATTATTCCGAAGAATTTGTTGGCACACCTCGTTATTGTTCTCCAGAACAACTACAAGGACATGAACTTGATAACCGATCTGATATATACAGCTTAGGAGTTATTTTATATGAAATGTTAACGCAAAAATTACCTTGGACAACAGAACATAATTCCGTTGGAGAATGGTTTAAAGCTCATGTAGAAATACCTCCTCAACCTTTACCTTATGAGTTAAATCTTCCTGATGAATTAAATGATTTAATCATGCAGTGTTTAGAAAAATCTCCCTCAAAAAGACCGAGAAATACTGGAGAAATTGCTCAAAAATTAGATAATATTGCTAGAAATATTTTAAAAATTAATTTAGTACAGACTATTAGTAGTAGTAATAATTATTATTTTGCCAATGAAGACCTAAAAATTGATTTAGATACTTTCTTATTAAATATGAGATGGCCTAAAGATAAACCAGAAAAAAAAATTGTTTTTCCTCGCCTCAGTAGCTATGAAGATGAAAAAATTGCTACTCTTTGCACGATGCTAGAAAGAGAAGATATTGAAAAAAGAAAAAATGATATTCGTTACAATCAGTTTATTTTTCAAAGTTATCCTCATCCCATGATTTTATGGATTACAGTGTTATATAATGCTGAGTGTGGCGCGCGCTGGTTGCCTTGCTACCTTGATTTGAAAACCAACATGGGAGAACAAATTGCCAGTTTATTAAGTGAAGTTAAAAGATATTATATTTTATTTTTCCCTCTTGAGCAAAATGGTAAATGTCATCACTTCATCCCCTGTAAAGTAATGCTCAAACAGCGCACGAATATCAAACAGTGGTTATCGGTAGGAAAAATGTTAAATGTTCAAGATAGTCGTCAATCTCAAATCAGTAAAAGAAAATTACAACAGGATTTTGAAATGATGAAGCCCAAAATTTTATTACAATTAGAAAAATCTCAAACTATGGAAATTTATGGATAAAATGAATAACTTAATGGAAATAATCAAAAAAGATTATCAGAATTTTCCTGAGAATCAAACTTATAATATCTATGCTGAAAATGTCCATTTCAAAGACCCAGTTTATGATTTTACAGGCTTAAAAAAATATCAAGAAATGATTGGTTTTTTGAGGAAATGGTTTGCTAATCTTCACCTTGAATTACACGAAATCAATGAAAATGAACAGGAAATTAATACTCTTTGGACCATGTCTTGGAATAGTCCATTACCTTGGCAACCCTTTATTTCTGTATCGGGTAGAAGTGTTTTAAAAGTAGAAAATAATTTAATTATTGCTCATTATGATTATTGGGATAAATCATTTTTGGATATGATTTTACAACATTTTAAATTTCACAAATAATCTTTCTATTTATAAATATGACGTTTGCATTAATTTTTAGTTAATTTAATAGACTGTTCATTCTTAGATTTTTTAGGAATTATCTTTATACCAAAACTCAGATATTGATCGATAATGTAGGGCATTTACTCCATAAGAAAATGAAGCAATACTAGACTATAATTTTTTATAGTTTTGCTCGTCTTGCAAAAAATAACTACCTTAATTAATCGTCATTTTCCGCTAAAAATTTACAAATATTATCAAACATAAATCATTGGCACTGACATTAATTTAATTGTAGGGTGGAGTGCGCCCTCCGCCGTAATCAAAGAAACTGAGAGGGGGTATCCAGCGCCCTTGCCAATAGCTTCATATAGTTACGATTATCAACAATATAAGAACCAAATCGCTCCAGATGAGGGTTTTGCATTTGGGCATCAAAAACCACGAATTGACGCTCCCGTAAGTGTTGTACCAGTCTTACCATTGCCACCTTAGAAGCATTAGGGATATTAAAAAACATCGATTCCCCAATAAAAGCACCACGAATGACGATACCGAGAATACCACCAGCTAACTTATCCCCTTGCCAAGTCTCGAAACTATGCGCCCATCCCGCCTGATGCAACTGCCAGTAAATTTCGATTAACTCTGGGGAAATCCAAGTTTGTTCTCGATTAGCGCAACCATAACATACTCCCAGAAAATCACGACTAATGGCTATAGAAAAGAGATTTTGATTCAAAACTCGTTGTAGAGACTTTGGATAGCGGAAACGCTCATCTAGGGGGATTAGAGTGCGTTCATTACTAGAGTACCACCCCAAATTATTATAGTCATCAGCCATCAAAAAATTACCGTGGGCGTATCCCTGAATAATGGCGGGAATATCTATCATAATGGCGGAAAATCCTTATAATTTTCAATAGGCAATAGTTTACATATAATATTTAATCATGTCTCAACCCATTCTTCCTATTGTTTTACCCCCCGTAGAAGACGCTGACGCAGAAAAAACATGGCTTAAACAGAATTTGCATCATTGGTTAAATGAGGAATTTTTACCTGAAGCCATTAACGAAATTATTGCTATTCGTGCCTCAGAAATTTTTAATCGTCAGCGTCTTGAGGGAGAAAATGATTTGGGTAGTTTAGTGATTGCCATTGTCACGGAAATGCAGTCGTTTGATTTTCAAAAAAGTTTTTATAGTGAATTTGCCATCGCTAATGCTGTTAGTGATTTAATTCTCAAAAGTTTCGGCATTGACACTTGTTGCGGAAACCGATAATGAATTATGAATTATGAATTATGAATTATAATCTCCCCTTCTCCCTTTCTCCCTTTCCTCCCTGTATGTTAAATTACTAAAACCTAATTATGACTGTATATTTGACGGGCGCTGGAATTGGTGGCATTGATTACCTAACGGTTAAAGCCTACCGTTTGATTCAAAAAGCGGAAGTAATTATCTATGATGCCTTAGTAGATGAAAGTATCTTGAGTCTAGCGCCCTCCACCGCTATCAAAATCCCTGTGGGAAAAAGAGGGGGGAAATTTAGCACACCCCAAAGCCGTATTAACAAAATTTTGACAGAATACGCCCTTAAATATGATATTGTAATTCGTCTTAAAAGCGGTGATCCTGCCATATTTGGGCGTATTAATCCAGAAATCAGCGCCCTTCACCGTATTAATGCTTCTGTGGAATTAATACCGGGTATCTCGTCAGTTTTGGGGGCGCCACTTTTGGCGGGGATAACCCTAACGGAAAAAAATCTTAGTAAAAATTTTACCGTTATCAGTGGTCATGATGCCGACAATTTAGATTGGCATATACTTAGTAAACTGGATACCCTAATTATTTTAATGGGGGGAAAAAACTTACCGATAATTATTGAGAAATTGCTCGAAAACCAGCGCCCTTCAACTCAACCCATTACAATCATTAAAAATGCTGGAAGAAGTAATCAGCAAATTTGGTATAGTAATCTGGGCAATGTAATCAATGAAACCGCTAATATTCAGCTTTCCCCTTCCGTAATTGTCATTGGTGATATGGCAAGAATGCAGAATGAAGAATGTAGAATGCAGAATTAATTGTTTTCTAAATTCTAAATTCTAAATTTTTTCTTCCCTTTGCTGTTCAGTGAAGCACAAAATCAGTTAAACTAAAAGAGTTCACCGATTTTAAGTCCAATGTAATAACTCTTCATGATTAATCATTTTTTGTTAACGGGAGGATTTGTCGTCCTGTTATCATTAATTGGGGTGGAAATAGTACGGGATTTATACCATGCGCTTTCCCATGTTTGGCAACCTTTATATCGTCTCCATGGTTGGCATCATCGCATTTTTCGACCTGATTTGTCCGTAAAAAGTGAGACAATTTACCGTCAGGCAAATTGGTACAATGATTTACCTGAATCCTTGGTAATGTTGGTTTTTAGCATTGTTTTTGCTCAAATTGTCATCATCAATAATTTTTTGCCTTCTGGTTATCAATGGTTGGCTTGGATTAGCTCAATTTATACATTAGGTTATGTTTTCGCAGCAGTGGCGAGGGGTTTTGGTTTGCCTTATGCTGATGAAATTACCGATTTAACCCACCGTCAAGGGGATTTTACCAGTTTACCGGCTAGTTTATTCGTTAATCGTACTTATCATTGGCGCCATCATTTTGAAAATCAAGATGCTTATTTTTGTGGCGCTTTAACTTTAGTTGATAAGATCATGGGTACTGCTTTATCTTTGAAAGGGAAAAAAATTGCGGTGACGGGCGCTAGTGGTACATTGGGAAGGGCGCTGATGGCTAAATTACATCAAAAAGGAGCTAAAATAACTGCCCTAACTTCTAAAAATCAAGATTTAAGTATTCAGGTTAATGGTGAAGAAATTCCCATTAAAACCGTTGCTTGGCAAGTGGGAGAAGAAGACAAGTTGGGCGATTTACTGGCTAACATCGATATTTTGATTATTAATCACGGTATTAATGTGCATGGGGCGAAGGGCGCTATTGCGGTGCAATCATCCTATGAAATAAATGCTTTTTCGGGATGGCGTTTGATGGAATTGTTTTTGCAAACCGTTAAAACCAACCGTGATAAAGCCATTAAAGAAATTTGGGTGAATACCTCTGAAGCGGAGGTAAATCCAGCATTTAGTCCATTATATGAGCTTAGTAAGCGCACCATGGGAGAAATTGTTACTCTCAAACGCATTAATGCGCCTTGTGTAATTCGTAAGTTAATTTTAGGACCTTTCAAAAGTAATCTTAACCCTATTGGCGTGATGTCAGCAGATTGGGTAGCACAACAAATTGTTAACCTTGCTCAAAGGGATTTTAGGAATATTATTGTTACCATAAATCCTTTAACTTATTTTGCTTTTCCTATCAAGGAAATTAGTAATACAATTTATTTTAAATTATTTACTAAATAGGTGGTGCTGAAAAAGTATTTTAGTGAGGGGAGGTGTCAGGTGTCAGGAGAAATGCTTATAAATTAAAGAGTTAAGCCTTTAAACCTTTGCCCTTTTTTAACCTTTGCCCTTTGCCCCTTTAACTTTGCCCTTTTAAAACCTTTGCCCTATACCCATCGATAATTTATCATACTCAAAGTAATAGAGCCGTATTATGCGCCATAGAAGAAAGAGAAAAGTAAATCAACCTAGCCAAAATTTAGATTCTTTTTTAGATGTTTTAACTAATACGGTTGGCGTTTTAATGTTTATTAGCTTATTTGTTAGTCTTTTAAGTGTTGATGTGGAGAGAATTATCAAAACTCCTCTGCGTGCGGAAACGGAAAAAGAGGGAAAATTTTTTGAATTAAGAGGGCAACAGGTTTTTTATGTCAGTAATCCTGAAATTGAGCGTAAAATTAGTGAATTATTTGACCGTTTACCCGACTGTGAGTTACCTGAAATACCAGAACGCATGAGTCAATATTTATATGATTATTATTTGGCTCAGGTAACGAGATATAGAAATTGTACCAATACAATTAGTCGAGAATTGGGTAATTTTTATTTTGATAATGGTGAATATGTGGTTACTTTTATCAATGATGGTTCGATTCGGTATGAACCAAATAGCCAAGCGGTGGGAGAAGGTAATAAGCAATTACAGGAGGAAAATTCTCGTTTTATTGGTTTTTTAGAAGCGTTAGACCCCCATACTGATTATATTGCTTTCATCGTGCGTCCTGATAGTTTTTCGACTTTTCGCGCAGCTAGAGAAGAAGCGATTAAACGAGGTTTTCAGGTGGGTTGGGAGCCTTTTGGACAGAATAGTCTACTGGTTTTTGGTTCGGGGGGGCGCGCTGTGGGAGTGCAATAATCCAGCGCCCTTCACCGCCATTTAATAAATTTTACGACTATAAAAATATAATTAATTTTGATTACCTACTCATATACTTTGTAAATAATTTAAAAACTCGATCAACTCATTATCATCAAGGAGATGGCGGGATTTTTTGCCATAGGTTTCCAATAGATATTTTTTTCCCTGTTCTTGAGTCCACCCTAAGCGCTTTAATTCTATGGTAGTTTGATCAATAACTTGGGTAAAATCAACGGTTTCGTTTAAGTCAAAAGAAGGGTTTTGATAGTTGTCGGGTGCTGATTTTTCTAAATTTAGGGGTAATTCTAAGTTGATTTGATCTTCTTCTGGGCTAATGGTAATTTCTTCTTCTTTATTTTCGATTATTTCTGGCACATAATTATTTTCTTCTTCAATACTTTGATTTTCTTTTTTTAAATAATTTTCTAAGGGAAAATTAGTTGTATTTTCTACTTTGGTGAGGGGTAAATTAACTGATTTCGATTCGACTTTTTTTACAGGTTGTATGGTCGGGGTGATGGGCGCTGGATTTGTTGTAATAGTAGCAGAGGATGCTTGATGAAGGGTAATAGAGGAAGCATTAATAAATTTTAACACCCTTTCTCGTGCCTTGTCTTCAGCGCCCTCCACCGTATCACCAGCCCCCATAGCTGTACCCAAAATCTGTTGATTTTGCTTTGCCGTCACTTTGACGACATATTTTCCTTGCTCAAATAATACTAATTTACTAACTAAAACTAGAGAATTATTTATGGACATAGAAGTAAAATTACTTAAAAGAGAACACTCTTACTAATGTACCTTGTTGTTGCAAATCTTGGGGCTTAACAGTAATTTGATTTGTGGACAAGATGCGAATATTCATGCCCTGTGCTTGAGCTAGTTTAACAAAATCGGTTACAGGTGCTAGTTCACAACTACTAGGATCAGCTTGGGGTGTTAAATATTGAGTGGGGATAATCATTTTAGGATTTAATACCCGAATGGCATCCATAGCTTCTTGGGGATTATAATTTTTAGCGCCCCCCCCCACAGGGATAAAAACAAGATCAGGAGTGCCAATCAAGATTCTTTGTTCAATATCAATAGGGGAAGCAATACCGCCAAGATGTACAATATTTACCCCACCTTGATTCCAACGCCACACTAAATTTTCCCCAAATCTTCTGCCTCTTTCTCGATCATGAAAAGTTTTAATGCCTTGAAAGCGAGTATTTTTTACTTCATAAGTACCAGATTCGATCATTAACTGAGGGTTATTAGGTAAATCCGTCACAGCGCCCTCATCCAGTAATCGACTACTAATCATCACTGCATCAGCTACGGCGAGGGGCGCTGGATAACTTGCCGTGCAACCGAGAGGTTGAAAAGGATTACTCAAAACCTTCAAGTTATCTCCCGTAAACAGAAAACAACTATGACCTAACCATTTTATCATTACTCCTGTATTATTTTGAGCAACAACGGGAGTATATCGAGTAGCAAGAAGACTGGTTAAAACTCCATATCCCGTTAAGCGAATCCAATGACGGCGATTAATCATGACAGTAAATATATGATAAAAAGAAAATTTAGAGTTGTGGTCGTTGAATTAAAGGTAAATGTTCCCTTTTGGGATTATACCCGACAAAAGCAAAGAGGTGTCAGGCTTCGGGTGTCAGGTTTCAGGTGAAATGATTATAAATTAAAGACTTTAGCCAAGATAGTAAAAAAACTACCTTTGCCCTTTTTATTAATCTTGAAATAATGGAGTGCTTAAATAGCGCTCACCAAAGCTAGGTTGTATCATAACAATTAATTTACCCTTATTTTCTAGTCTTTTGCCTAATTTCAGCGCCCCCGCCAAAGCTGCTCCCGTAGAAATTCCCGCTAAAATCCCTTCTTCCCGTGCTAAACGGCGCCCGTAACCGATAGCCTCATCGTCAGTAACAGTAATAATTTCATCGATTAAATCAACCCGTAACACTTCAGGAATGAAACCAGCTCCGATACCCTGTATTTTATGAGAACCGGGCTTATTTCCTGATAATACCGCACTATTGACAGGCTCAACCGCAATAGCTTTAAAATTCGTCTTTTTACTCTTAATTACTTCACTTATGCCCGTAATTGTGCCACCCGTGCCAACACCCGCCACCAAAAAATCTATTTTGCCATCAGTATCCGCCCAAATTTCCTCAGCCGTGGTTAAGCGGTGAATTTCTGGATTAGCAGGATTGTTAAATTGTTGTAACATATAAGCATGGGGGATGGTTTCCACGATTTCCTGCGCCCTTTCGATGCAACCGCGCATCCCTTCGCTACCCGGCGTTAACTCTAATTTTGCCCCAAAAGCTCTTAACATAGCGCGCCTCTCCGAGCTCATAGTCTCAGGCATGGTTAAAATTAACTTGTAACCTTTAGCTGCTGCTGCCATAGCTAAAGCGATGCCTGTATTACCAGAAGTCGGTTCAACTAAAATAGTTTTATCGGGGCTAATTAATCCGGCTTTTTCAGCAGAGTTAATCATGTTGACACCGATTCTATCTTTCACCGAAGCAGAAGGATTCATGCCTTCTAATTTAATTAAAATTTCTGCCTGACAACCTTCACTTTGAGGAATGCGATTTAACTTGACGAGGGGAGTTTTACCGATTAATTCGGTGATATTTTGTGCGACTTTCATTATGAATTATGAATTATGAATTATGAATTATGAATTATGAATTATGAATTATGAATTATGAATTATGAACTATAAATTATCATTTTTTGCCTCCCTTTCTCCCTTTCTGCCCCTTCTCCCCTTCTCCCCTTCTCTAAGTAAATAAAGGCAAAAACAGAGTAATAAAATAATAGACGACGGGCGCTGTAAAAATATAACTATCAGTACGATCTAAGATACCACCATGACCGGGGATGAGGGCGCCGGAATCCTTAACTCCAGCATCTCGTTTCATCATCGATTCCATCAAATCACCTAATAAACTCACGACACCGATTAGAAAGCCGAGGAGGGCGCCTGTCACTCCCCACCAATGCCACTGTAACAACCAAGCACCAAGTAAACCAATGATAATACTACCAGCAACACCAGATAAAGAACCTTCAACAGTTTTTTTCGGGCTAATTTCCGATAACTTAGTTTTCCCAAAATTTTTACCAATCAAATAAGCACCAATATCCGCCGCCCAAATACAAGCCATGGCCACAAAAGTTATTTTTAAAGCATCAGGAAAAGTATTAAAATCCAACGGATGAAGAGGAAAATAACCATCTAAAGGTAGATTATGGATATTGGGAATAATATGAGAATAATTTTCCTTATCCAAACTCACCCGTAAACGAATCCAATAACTAGGTAAATAACCAGCATAAAATAAGCCCAAAATAGAGGTAGAAATATCAGCAATAGTGGCTAACTTAGGCTGAAAAAGTAAATAAAAACAAATCAGCGCCCCTCCTAAAGCAAACATGGCATCGGTAAAACGAGGAGTTAACGTGGCACAAATTAACAACAACTGCGATACTATCATGGTAGTTTTGATAGCCGGTTCAATACCTTTGGCTTTTACCAAGCGAAAATACTCTGATTGAGCCAAAAAAACTAAAACACCAAAAGCGATGGCAAAGTACCATCCTCCTACCACAATCATAATCAGGGCAAGGGCAATGGCAACAATGGTACTAATGGTTCTGGTATAGGGCATTATGGGTGGTGAATACTTAAATATTAATGTGTTGAAGTCTCAATCTTTTATTCTAGCTTAACCACATAAATTCAAGAGCAAATTTGAAGTAAAAAAAATTAAGATAATTAGTAACTTATCAAGAAAAAGACTTATGCTAATTAACCTGAGATGGCAAATTGATAATGGATAATTGACAATTACGAGGTAGGTTTTAGTATCTTCGTGTAAGAGATTTACTAAATCTTAGATTTTCTATATAAACGGATCTAAAATGACATAAAAGGACAAATAAATAAAAAGTTTGTGAAAGTATTCGATTTCGGTTTCAGAAAAGTAATATTTGATGTACGATAAAGGGAGATTTTGGTTGCCCCTTTTGGGGAAGTACCTTACAAAAATAGGATAGTAATACTATTAACGCTTCCGTGGGTGAAGCAGTCTGTTAAATCAGATAACATAAGTGTCTTAAAAATATTTTTTAAGGCTTTGAGGGATACCTCCTTTTGAGTATTTTACTCAAATGCTATTGCAGTTTATTACGGTATATGCCGTTTTATTCTGCATAAACGTATCAGATGTAATCTTGTATTCTTCTACAAGCTCAATCCAATACAAGCTAAAATACTTTTGCTATATTTTACACAAGAAAAAAGGCGCCATATCTAGCGCCCCCCTTCTTATATGGAACTGAGCAGAGTCGAACTGCTGTCCAAATTAGTTATTTACCTATCGCTCATTCACAGGTTTAGCCTTTCTAGTCCATCAGGCGGGAACTATCAATTATCCCTGATAGCAGGATTTTCCAGTATTATCTTAACTCTTTAACTGACTGAAAACAGTATGAGAGGGCATCCGTTAAGGGTTGCCTATAATGTTTAACGGAGTCACACTATAAGCGCTCGAACCAAGTTTTTTGGTCTTAGGCAGCTACAGGAGCGGCTTTACGAGCAAAAGGAACGATGTTGTTCGCATTTACTATTTTTTTTGAATCTTTTATTTACGAGAGGAGATTCACTCTCGACCTGTATCACGGGTCAGCTTTCACTAACCTGTCGAAACCGTTACAGCCCCTTGATATATTCTTATCGTAACTGTTATTTTTAAAAATGACAATTAATTTTCAGACAAAATTGGTAAAACACTATTTTTGACTTAATCTCTGGTAAGTCTGTAAAGCATCAATGAAAAAATAATCGCCCCAAATCAAACCGTTATCATAAACGTTGGTGGGCGCTATGGATTCATAATGATGATAGCATCCATGCTTTAAAATGCTCATTTCTTCATCATCTATGGCTAAATATTAATGTTAGCGAAAATTTAAAGTTTCTTGATCTATTCTTAACCATAACTGTTATTTTTAAAAGTGATAACTAATTCACCAAAAAAAATGTCATCTAATTCCTTCATCCCTGTTTATCTGGATATTGCTCAAATGGCGGCGCGCGCCGGGGGTGCTGTTTTACAACATTATTGGGGTAAACAGTTATCTATTACCGAGAAGGGGCACGCTGGGGATTTAGTCACGGAAGTTGATCGCAATTCGGAAAAAGAAGTAATTGCCACGATTAAACGTCATTGTCCAGACCATGGTATCCTAGCAGAAGAGTCGGGGCTGAGTGCCTCTAATAACGGTTTTCAGTGGGTAATTGATCCTTTAGATGGTACGACTAACTACGCCCATGGCTATCCCCAAGCAGGGGTTTCAGTAGGTTTGATCATTGATGGTATTCCTTCGGTAGGGGCGGTTTATAATCCCATGCGTGATGAGTTGTGGTGCGCCGGTGTGGGTATGGGCGCTACTTTGAATAATATCCCCATCCAAGTTTCTGATACTACGGAGTTAAAAAACAGCCTTTTAGTAACGGGTTTCGCTTATGATAGGCGCGAAACTACTGATAATAATTATGCTGAATTTTGTTATCTTACCCATTTGACGCAAGGGGTGAGGCGCGCTGGTAGTGCTTCCCTCGATCTCTGTGACTTGGCTGGAGGGCGCTTGGATGGTTATTGGGAAAGAGGTTTAAGCCCTTGGGATTTACTCGCCGGGGTGGTTATTCTGCGAGAAGCTGGAGGAAATATCACTGCTTATGATGGTAGTATTTTTGATCTTAACAGTGGTCGTATCCTAGCAACTAATGGTAAAATTCATCAGCAATTACAAGATGCTTTAGCCAAAACACCTCATTCTCCAGCATTTTCTTTTTCCGTTTAGGGATTACTGAAAAGATATTTTGGGTGAAGGTAATGGATAGTGGTAAGAATACAAAATGTGGAAGGCAGAAGTAATTGTTTCCTGCATTTTTTCTCCCTTTTGCCCCTTGCCCTTTGCCCTTCGCCCTTATAAGATAATGAGTGATTAAAACTCACAATAACCTGTTACCGTCACTATGTCTGAAATTATTACTTTAGATCAGGTTTCCTTATGGCGACGCACTCAAGAAGAATTTAATTATGATCTTAAAAAAACCATCTTTGCTTTTTTAGAAGGAAAATACGTTAAACCAAATAAAAAAAAAGTTCTTAATAACATTAACTTAACCATTGAAAAAGGTGAAAAAGTTGGCATTATTGGTGCTAATGGTGCTGGAAAATCGACACTTTTAAAAGTAATCTGTGGTATTCTTAACCCCACTCAAGGAAAAGTTAGAGTTGATGGTAATATAGCGCCCCTCATCGAGTTGGGAGCGGGTTTTAATCAAGATATGACCGTAGAGGATAACATTATTTTATACGGGGTATTATTGGGTTATGGTCGTCAGGAGATGAAACAGCGCACTTCTGCTATCTTAGAATTTGCTGAATTAAATGAATACGCTCATATTCCGGTCAAAGGTTTGTCATCAGGAATGAAAGCGCGCCTCGGTTTTGCCATTGCCACTGATGTACAACCAGATATTTTAATCTTAGATGAGGTATTATCCGTAGGAGATGCTCGATTTACCCAAAAATCTCGTCAGCGCATTGATGGATTATGGCAGGATAACAGTACAATTTTATTTGTATCCCATAGTTTAGAATATGTACAGGCATTATGTACTAAGACTATTTGGCTCGAAAATGGTACGGTTAATTTTCTTGGAGAAACCAATGAAGCCATCGAACTTTATCTCAAGGCTGTAGGAGTTTCAAACGGTTAAAGGGCAAAGATAAATTTAATTGTGTATATACAAAGAGAGCATATCTTCTCACCTTTTGCTCTTTTTTGTTAACAAGGTTTTACAATAGTTAGGCGTATTTATAGTGGCACAGTGAAAATGACGACAGTAGGTGTAATTGGCGGTGGGCAACTGGCTTGGATGATGGCAAAAGAAGCGCCCACCATCGGTGTAAAATTAATGGTACAAACTCCAGATGAGCATGATTCTGCCGTAAGTCTTGCTGATAAAATAATCCCAGCGCCCGTCACCTCTCTTTCTGGTACAAAAGAATTAGCTCAATATTGTGATGTCATTACCTTTGAAAATGAATTTGTGGATTTGGAGGGATTGCAGAAATTAGCAGATGAGGGGGTTTGTTTTCGTCCTTCTTTACAGAGTTTAGCGCCTTTGTTGGATAAATATGATCAACGTACTTTTTTAGCTGATTTGGGCTTACCCGTGCCAAAATTTAAGGCTTTGAAGGGCGCTGGTGACTGTCAAGAGTTTGGTTTTCCTGTGGTGCTGAAGGCTCGTCGTCATGGTTACGATGGGCAAGGTACAATAGTTGTTAGAAATAACACTGAGTTAAATTCTGCTTTGGCTCAGTTACACCATACAGATGTATTAATTGAAGAATTTATCCCTTTCGAGAGGGAATTGGCGGTGATAGCCGCGCGTAGTGTGACGGGGGAAATTGTGATTTATCCTGTGGTGGAAACTTACCAAAAAAATCAAATTTGTCATTGGGTAATCGCCCCTACTAAACTTAGTTTATCTCAACAAAAAACCGTAGAAAATATTGCTCAAACTTTGTTGAGGGCGCTGGATTATGTTGGCGTAATGGGTATTGAATTATTTTTAACTAAAGAAGGTAATATTTTAGTTAATGAAACAGCACCCCGCACCCATAATTCTGGACATTATACCCTTGATGGTTGTATTACTTCTCAATTTGCTTTACAGTTACAAGCGGTTACGGGGAAGCCTTTTACCAAGTTAAATTTACTGGGGCGAGGGGCGCTGATGGTTAATTTATTAGGTCATAATAACCCTGATACTGATTATGAATTAAAGTTAAATCAACTGTCAAAAATTCCCCATAGTTTTATTCATTGGTATAATAAAAAAGGAACTAGGTTAGGAAGAAAATTAGGTCATATTACTATTATTTTACATAGTGAAAATATTGAAGATGAAGCAAAAGATATTATTAAACAGATTGAAGCAATCTGGAATTAATGAATTATGAATTATGAATTATGAATTATGAAGTTTTAATATTTAATAATCAGTGCGTAAATCCTAAATTATCAATTATCCATTGTCAATTTGCCCTCACAACAACACTTTTTGATCAAAGGCTAATTATCAGGTGGTATTATAAAAAAAACGGCGTTGCATCATTGCGGGATGATGTGCAATTTTCTGATAGGTTGAAACAACTGTAATATTAAAGGCGATGACCTTTTTAAAATAAGTGACAATCTCTCATAAACTT
>JACYMF010000011.1 GCA_015272165.1 Cyanobacterium sp. T60_A2020_053 | reverse complement strand
AGATTATTGGCTAGTTTGAGAAACTAACATTTTTGAGAATGAAAACGCCCTGCTTAAAAAGGGGGACTTGAGAATAATCAACATACCTCATCATTATGAAAAACGCTATATTCTCATCTTAAAGTTTTTTCTAGTTTTAACAATAGCACTTATGCTAATGTATGATCATTACTCAAAGTTACACAAAAAAACATGATCAAAAATTTGGCAAAAACCCTTCTTTTCTCCGTAATCGGGGGGGACACTTGTACTACATTTAGCTAGTGGATATTCGGCGGAGGGCGCTTTTATTATTGGCAACTTGGCAGGTGGTAATAACGATACTGGTAGCCAATTTTTCATAAGTAGTTCTAATGTCAATGCTTCTAAAGAAGCTGGTTTTACAATGCCTTCGGGAAATCCTTACTCCCTTGATAGTATTGATTTAAGACTACGAATTGTTAACACGACAGGCACACCCCAGCTAACTAATTTTTCGTTATTTGCTGACGTGGGTAATAATCCGGGGGAAAGTCCTTTAGTGGATTTTGACCTAACTGCTTTTAACAACAGTCTTTCTACTATCGCCAACGGAACTGTTGATACTTTTAACTTTACTCCTATCTCTCCTTTTACCCTTAGCCCCGATACTACCTATTGGTTTGCTGTTAGAAGTAACGCATCATCAAGCGGTATTATTGCATGGCGTAGTAATAATCCTAACATTGCACCTACGGGTATTGCCACTTCTGCAGGATACCGTATCAATATTACTGGTGTTTTTCCTCCCACAACTGTAAATAATTTCTTTAGCACTTATCAACTTAATGGCACAGAAATTACATCTCCTCCTGTGACTACTCCTGAAGGTAGTAATGTTGTTGCTTTAATCTTTTTTGGTGGTGTCTTGGTGATGGGTTTAAAATCCTCTTAGTTTAATTTAATTAATAGCCGTGTAATTCATTATGGGGTGGCAAAGTTAGCAAGATATAATGTTTTGATAACAAATCTTGCTAATATCTACAAAAAATGATGGAAATACAAGAATTAATTAATGATGCCATGAAAATTACTGGCTTACAAACAGAAACGGAAGTAATTGAATTAAGTTTAAAAACTTTGATTCGTTGGAATCATCACAATAACACCATAAAAAGAGATGATAATAAAGTAAATTTTATTCGTTCCCATGATTCATTTTTACAAGGTTATTGCCTAGAAGATGAGGGATTATATGAGGACTTTTGAAGCAGGGAATTTTTGGGTAGCTAAAATAACCTTTACAGCAATATTAATCCATGAAAAGATGAATTAATTATAACATATTCATCAATAAGACAAATTAAGAAAGGATATAGTATTTAAAGTAAGTTGCTAATAAATTCTCATTAACCGCAGGACAAGGCATCTTTTCATAATACCTTTCGATGATAGGATTTAATTCAAATTCTAACGAGCCTAACGATCTTTGTAAAAAATTTCCTGTATCTAATAAACTAATAAAAGGTAATAAAGCATTATCTTTATCATTGCTAATTTTCTGAGCTAAAATATCTAACCATTCGTGATAATCTACTACATCAAATTGACATTTTTTGTGCTTCATCCATGTTAAAATTTCTGACCATTCCAAAGGCTGAGGATTAACTAAATTAAAAGTTTTATTTAATGATGATTCTTGGTGAGATAACTCAATAATTGATTGACGAATATAATCCACCGGTACTAAATTAACCAGCGCCCTCAACCGTGGAAAATAACCAATTTGTAAGCAACCGTGCATCATACGGGGGATAAATTCTGTTACTAAACCTCGATCTGGAAAATTAACATTCATCATATTACTAGGACGAAAAATCGACACAGGTAAACCCCTTGATTGAGCTTCTAAAAGTAATTTTTCAGCGATATATTTACTTTGCTCATAACCTCGCCATAAACGTTTACCATCAGGTAATTGTTGATCTTTGACAAGAGAAATATCATCAGAAGAAAAAACATCAATGGTGGAAATATAAAAAATTGGTTTTGTATGATGATTACAGGCAATTTTAATCAATTCTCTGGTGCTTTCCACATTAGCTGACCTCATGACGGAATAAGGATAAACGATATTTACCCACGCACCGCAATGATAAATTAAATCTATATCATGATTTAATTCTTGAATTTTAGCTGGTTTTAGCCCTAAATTTTCTTTAGCTAAATCTCCTATTAATGGTATAATACGATTAACCCATTCATCAGACCATAAATCATTTTTATCTAATTTTTCTCTTAGTCTATTAAAACCATGTTTTTCATTATCTCCTCTTACTAAACAATAGATTTTATAATTAGTTTTGGTTAGTAATTCATACAATAAATGCACACCTACTAAACCTGTTGCCCCTGTTAATAAAACATTCTGTTTTAATTTATTAAAATCATAAATTTCTGAGGGCTTAATATCATCAGCTAAGATAGTATCTTGTGCCATTAATTCTGATTCTTGATCCACAATAACAGTTTTATTTTCGCTGTCAATTTGAGTAGCTAAACAAGTAATAGTTGCAGTAGCTAAAAAAACATTTAAAGAAATATTTACTTCAAAAAATGTATTAACTTCATGTAATAAAGTAATAGCTGTTAAAGAGTTACCACCAAGAGCAAAAAAATCATCATTAATACCGATTTGATTTACCATTAAAACTGATTGCCACATCTCCACCAATTTAATTTGCGTAAAGTTAATAGGTGGAGAATATTCTAAATTATCGGTATTTTCTCTCAGTATATCTCGATCCGGCTCTGGTAGCGCCCGTCGGTTAATTTTGCCATTAAGAGTTTGGGGTAACTCTGGTAATATCATAAAACCGCTAGGAATTTCATGGCGTGCTAGTTTTTTGACTAAATAAGCACGAATTTTGCTGATAATATTCTCTTTTTCTACTCCTGCTTTGAGAGTAATATAAGCAATTAATCTTTGATCTTCTTCACTAAAACTATGTAAAATGACGGCGGAGCGCGCTATAGTTGGATAATCAGTCAAAACTGCCTCAATTTCCCCTAATTCTACTCGAAAACCTCTAATTTTGACCAGTTGGTCTTGTCTGCCGACAAACTTAATTTGCCCATCGGGTAAATATACTCCCAAATCCCCCGTTTTATACATTCTTTCCTCTGGATTATCCGTAAAGGGATTGGGTAAATATCTTGCGGCGGTTAAATCTTCTCGATGACGGTATCCTCTGGTAATACCAGCGCCCGTCAAATATATTTCACCAATTTGGTTTTCCGCCACAGGAGTTAAATTTTCATCGAGTAAATAAGCCTCTGTTTGGCTGATAGGTTTGCCAATGGGTGGCACATCGTCATAATTACGGGGGATATACGCTACAGTAGAAAAAGTGGTATCTTCCGAAGGTCCATAAAGATTGTAAACCCTTTCAATATGCTTAAATTGATACACTTCCTGCACAATATTATTAGTTAGTGCTTCCCCTGCTAAGTTAACGGTGATGACACTGGGGGGAATACCTTTAATTTTACATAAAGAGGCGATGGCGCTGGGTACTGTATCAATCAAAGTAACTTGATTTTTGTGGGGGATTCTGGTAAACGGAGAATATTATCCACTAAAATAATTTTACCGCCCACGGCGAGGGGCGCGAAAATTTCAAATACTGACAAATCGAAACATACGGAGGTGGAAGCTAAAACCCCTTGTAATTCGTCAAGGGAAAAGAATGAAATCGCCCAATTTAGAAAAGCTACGGTGTTACGATGTTCGATTTCTACTCCTTTGGGGATGCCAGTTGATCCTGATGTGTAAATAACGTAAGCTAGGTTATTAGTTTCGGCGGAGGGCGCTAAATTTTCAGGGGAAAAACTGCTAATTTCTGCTATTTCTTCATCTAAAATAACCGTTGTTGCTGAGTTAAATGGTAAGTTTTTAGTTAAAGATTTTTCGGTGATTAAAACTGATAATTGGGAATCATCAATCATAAATTTTAACCTTTCTTGGGGATAATTGGGATCAAGAGGTACATATCCTCCTCCTGCTTTTAATATAGCTAATAAAGATACAATTAAGTTAGCATTTCTAGGTAAACAAACCCCTACCAAAATTTCTTTTTTTGACCCAACGCCTAAAGATTAGATGAAGTGCGCTAGTTGATTAGCTTGATTATTTAATTCTTGATAAGTGAAATGAGTTTCTGTAGTTAAAAGAGATAAATTATCGGAGTATTTATTAACGGAATTTTCAAAAAAATCAGTAATTAAATTATTCATGGTTAATTAGACTATATATTAAATTTTAGTCAACATGGAATATGGGAAAACAATTAAAATCAAATATTCACAATTCACAAGGAGTTTAAACTCCTTGTTGACAATAGTATAAATTTATGATTCGCTAAACTTTTGCAATAACCAAGCGCCCACCACCGTATGATTAGTTTCACGAGTCATCTTTAAGGCTTCTTCTAAAATAGCTATTTGTAAATTAGGCAAAACTTGCGACTCTGTTATGCGATAACTGCCCTTATTTTCCATTTTAAAAGCCATTATTTCACCTTTTTTAACATTAACAATCCAATACTCTTTGATTCCTAATTCTTCATATAATAAACGCTTTGTTCCTTGATCATCATTGAGAGATGTGTTGGCGATTTCGATTACTAAAGTTGGCGGTGAAAACTTGTCTAAATTGATAATACTTGTGCCGTAAGGAATAGCATTAACTCTTTCTTGTAAATAATAAGATAAATCTGGTTGTGCTTCATAATAACCTAGTTTTCGATAGCTACAATTATCTTTAGCGTTCATCTCAATATTTTTTGATAATACATAAAGATAAATGGCAGTATTTATGATAGATTGATCACTAGCATGGTCGTTTCCTAATGGTGGCATTTCAATTCTTAATTTTTGTTGATAAAAATAAAATTTTCCCTGCTGATAATCTGGATTTTCAGTAGCATGAATAAACTCATCCCAAGTGCTATCAATCCAAGTATCAGAAGCAATTTTTTCTTGTAATAAAGTCATATTATTAAATAGTAAATAATTAGAATGTTAGTTAACTTTTTCTCATAATCAATTATCAAGAGAAATATTAAAACTATTCATTAAATTTTTGTAATAACCAAGCGCCCACCACCCCATGATTAGTTTCACGAGTCATTTTTAAGGCTTCTTCTAAAATAGCTATTTTTAGATTAGGTAAAACTTGCGATTCTGTGATGCGATAACTGCCATTATTTTCCATTTTAAAAGCCATTATTTCACATTTTTTGACATTAACAATCCAATATTCTTTAACTCCTAATTCTTCATATAATAAACGCTTTTCTCCTTGATCATCACTCAAGGATGTATTAGCAATTTCGATTACTAAATTTGGGGGTGGAAACTTGTCTAAATCAATAACACCTGTGCTGTAAGGAATGGCATTAACTCTTTCTTCTAAATAATAAGATAAATCCGGTTGTGCTTCATAAAAACCTTTTTTACGGTAGCTACAATTATCATTACCATTCAAATCAATTTTATTTAAAAAAACATAGAGATTAATCGCACTATTTATGATAGAGTGATCCCTTGAGTGATCGTTTCCTAATGGTGGCATTTCAATTCTTAATTTTTGTTGATAAAAATAAAATTTTCCTTGCTGATAATCTGGATTTTCCGTAGCATGAATAAACTCATCCCAAGTGCTATCAATCCAAGTATCAGAAACAATTTTTTCTTTTAATAAAGTCATTTTTTTGAATGAATAAAAAGTAAATTAATTAAATTACAAAAAGTTTATATCTTCGACTATTATTTATTTATAAACAGTGAGAATATTAACATTATGACCATCCAATCTTTGATAAGTAAAATCATCAACACCATCAAAAGCCAGAAAAATTCCTAAACCGCCAATACCTCTTTCTTCAATGGGTTTTTTAATGGTTTCTGATTCGGATTCTAATTTTTTGGTGGAATCAAAAGGAATACCATTATCTATTACAGTAATTATTACCGCATGATCTGATACTTTTGATTCTAACTCAATAATTTTTTCACTCTCTGCATTTTTATAAATATAAGCATAATTAATAATATTAGTGGCTAATTCGTCTACTGCTAAACGTAGTTTATAGGTCGCTTTTTTCTCTAAGTCGGCAGACTTTGCCACTTTTACCACATACTCAGCAATGGTTTTCAGAGAGTCGAGGTGCGCTGATACTGTTAATTTATTCATAAGTTTTCACAATTTTATTAATCAGTTAAGTAATTTTGAAACTAGGATAATTTTATCTTTATTTTATTAAAAATGGAGAAAGCATAACGCAAAATTTACCCTAAATAAACCATCAATATTGATCAGTAATATACAAAAAAGTATCTTGGCTTCGTGAGAAGACATAAAAACTTCTAAAAACCAAAAATTGTCCGAAAACCACCAATTACCAAACCAGAATTATCAGCATCTTGGTTAGGGGCAGTAATCCATATTACATAAGGTGTTACAGAAAGACCACGAGTAACTTGATGACGATAATAAGCTAAGACGCATTTAATTTACATTAACTAATTCACCCTTGTTTTTAAATTTT
>JACYMF010000010.1 GCA_015272165.1 Cyanobacterium sp. T60_A2020_053 | reverse complement strand
ACCGTAGGGCATACGGGAACATACGCTTGGGGAGATTTGCCCTCTTGGGCGATTGCCTATGGGCTGTCGTCTAACGGCGAGTCGGTGAACCAAGAATCCCCCACTAAACCCTACGGGTTATAGTGGTGGGAGTGTCAATAGATAGTAGTATCATGTTTGGGTAATTTGTTATGAAAAATTATATCTTCGTAATTTACCCACCGTGTAATTCATTACACGGAACCAATAGTATCTCGTTCAATAAATTGAACTAAGATATTGATATTACTGATTTGTAAGCGATCGCGCAGCGGCAGCCTTCGGCTGATCAAACGGACTTGATATAATACTTCATAATTGTCAATTATCCATTGTCAATTGTCCATTACCTTCATGACTGCACTTTTTCATAAATTCATAATATGCCTCTTGTTTCCCTTGCCGAATTGGTAGAAAAATCCAGCGCCCTCCACCCCGTCAGTTTCCCTACTGATACCATTCCAGCGCTAGCCGTATATCCTCACCAAGCGGAGATAATTTTTCAATTAAAACAACGCCCCACGGCAAAACCATTAATATTGATGACTGGGGAAATTGAAGATATTTGGCAATATGTAAAAGGTACCAGTGCAGAAATGAAAATATGGCGGGATACTGCCCAAAAATATTTACCCGGCGCCCTCACCCTTGTTTTACCAGCTTCGGAATTAGTGCCAAAAACCATGAATCCCCTTAACCCAGATTCCATCGGTGTGAGAGTGCCAAATCACCCCATAGCCAGAGAAATTTTACGACAGACGGGCGCTATGGCTACCACCAGCGCCAATGTTTCGGGGGAAGAAGCCATCACGGATTTACGAGAAATTGCCCGACAATTTCCCTCTGTTTACGCCCTCGATTATGATAATCAAATTGTCGAAAAAACTCCCTCCACCGTCATAAAATGGACTGACAAGGGTTGGGAGATTCTTCGACAAGGCAAAATTAAATTCATAATTCATAATTCATAACTCATAATCCATGAATAGTAACTCTAGTAAATTAAACCCTTCTTGGCAAAATCCCACAGGCTTAAATCTCTTAATTTTACTAACTATCGGTATTACTATAATTAGTTTATTTTATCTAAATATCTCTCAGATATTACCTTTAGTTATGTCATTCGCCATTAGTGCTGGTTTAGGTTATGTGATTGTACCGCAATTACAGAAAATCAAAGCTAGTCAAGTTATCCAAGAAGATGGACCTTCTAGCCACCTTAAAAAAGCTGGTACACCTACCATGGGGGGAATTTTCTTTATCCCCGTGGCGATAATTGTGGGGGTGACTACGGGAGGATTGTCGGGAGATGTGGTGGCAGTAGGTTTAATGACTTTTGCCTATGCTTTTATCGGTTGGGTTGATGATTGGCAGATTTTGCGCAAAAAAACTAACCTAGGTTTAACAGCAAAGCAAAAGTTAGCCTTACAAATTATTTTTGCGGTGGTATTCTGCGCTTGGTTATGGCGCACTCAACCGCATACTATCACTACGGTAGAATTACCTTTTAATCTGAGTTTATCTGTAGGATTTTTATTTTGGTTTTTAGCAACTTTTGTCATTGTGGCGGAAAGTAATGCTACCAATTTAACCGACGGTGTGGATGGTTTAGCCGGTGGCACGGGCGCTATTACTTTTCTTGGTTTAGGTATTTTAATGGGTGAATTTCACCCCGATTTACAGGCTTTTGCCCTCGCACTCAGTGGTGCTTGTTTGGGCTTTGTGGTGCATAATCGTAATAAAGCCTCAGTATTTATGGGGGATACAGGCTCTTTGGCGCTGGGCGCTGGGTTAGCTGGGTTAGGTATTCTTTCCCAAAATCTCTGGGCTTTATTTATCATCAGTCTAATATTTTTTGTGGAATCTCTGTCTGTCATTGCGCAGGTCGGATATTATAAAGCGACGAAGGGCGCTGACGGCAAAGGCAAAAGACTACTCAAAATGGCACCCCTACACCATCATCTCGAATTAAGTGGCTGGAGTGAAACTCAAATTGTCGGCATATTTTATCTAGTTAACACCATCTTAATTTTAGTAACCATTTTTTAGAACCTTCCCTTTCTTCCTCCGCTTCTCTTTCTCCCTCTGCTTCCCCTCCAAAACCAATACAAATTGATCCTAACTTAAAAAAAACCCTGCTTGATCGGAGATAATTAGGGTAAAATTTGAGTATAAAATAAAATACTTAAGTACCCTCCCCTTAAGTGTTCCTTGCTTACTATCTAATTAAGTACAAAAGAACAATGGTAGGAATAAATGATCCATTTAAAGTATCCATCCGAGAATTTGTCGGTTCTCGTCAGTCCCATTTATTTAAAACCCTAAAAATTCCTCAATATTCAGGACAAATTGTTTTTAACTCCCTTCAGGGGCAAGAGTGGGTTTTTGAAATGTACTTAGGTAGAATAACTTACGCAACTGGAGGAAGACATCCTTGCCGTCGTTGGATCAGAAACGTCAATAAATACGCCCCCGACTGTTTGCCAGAATTATCTCGTTTCAATCCTGCTATTTTTGAGACGAGTCAATTTATGGTTAATTGGGAATACAATCTTCTCCGTTTACTATTGAAAGAAAACATTTTAAATCCTTCTCAAGTTAAAAATATAATTAGTGGTATCGTCACTGAAATTCTGTTTGATATGACTCAGGCAATGGAGATCACCTTTGACATGAGGGGTGGAAAAGAATCACCTCAAACACTTGCTTTAATTGATGCCGATTCCATTATTGTGGAGGTATGGCAAGATTGGCAAAATTGGCAAGGGGCAAGACTAGCAGATCGTAGCCCCAATCGGGCGCCCATCATCCGGCAATCAGACGACTTGAAACAAAAAACATCACCGAAAACCTACCAAATTATGAGTAAACTTTTTAACGGTAGGAATACATTACGAGATTTACATATACAACTAAATCAAGATTTAGTTTCCATGACAAAAATGATGACGCCCTATTTTCAATTAGGGTTAATCGAATTGGTGACAGTGGGTGATACCCCGTTTCCTTGGTTAAATATCCCCAAAAAAGCGCCCATCAACGGTAAAAAAGCCGTTGTTATTTGTATTAGTTCAGAATTAGTGACGATGGAGAGAATAAAAGCCACCGTAACTCATCATAACTATACCTTCATGTCCTACAACCATGGCGAACTCGCCCTTGCTTCTATTGCTCAAAAATCTCCACAATTTATTTTCATTGACCTAGATATGAACTCTATTAGTGCTTATGATCTAGTAGCGGAGATCAAAAAACTACCTAACTGTCAACAAATACCCATTGTTATTATTACCTCTCAAGTGGAAAGAGTTGAACCAGAACACATCAAACAATTTGGCTTATCAGACGTTTTAGCCAAGCCTATTAAAAGTCAATCTCTTTTAGAGATTATTAATAAATAGGGGTTGCTGAAAAAGTGTAATGGTGAGGTGAAGGGAAAAGGGCAATGGTCAAAGGGCAACGGGAAAAGGGCAACGGGAAAAGGTTAAAAGATGACTAGGTTTCAGGCTTCAGGTTGCAGGTTTCAGGGGTAATTTTCAAACCTAATACCTAACACCTTTACAGCTATGCTTAAAACCTTTGTTTTAAAAGGGTTTTGATTTATACAGCCGACTCTAAATAAGTATTTCCAGCACTTTAGTAGAGACGTTGCGTGCAACATCTCTACATCAATTTAGCCAAATTTATTTACGATAGGGAACACTATCTAAACTAATATTCATAGCAGAAACACGAGGAGTAGGACTTCCTTGAGCATTGATACTACGAGCCATACTTAAGTAACCAGAAGGATCTCCTGCCTTGATTTGTTTCTCTTGAGGCACAAAACGGCGCACTTGATTTTGCCAGATAATTTGAGGAAATCCAAGTTGACCACGATGATAAGCATCATAACGAGGAGATTTTAGGTTAAAAGGCATTTCTCCTTGCTCTCTCGAAGCTAGATAACGGCGACGTTGATAAGGTACAATGTCATAACCAAAGTTTTCTAGGTATTCATCTGAATTGAATAAATCATCGATAAAACCTTTATAACCTTTAGTAGCGATGACGATAGACCAAGCGATTTTTTCTCTTTCGCTATACACATCACGACCTAAAATACGTTGAACGCACTGCTCCACAAAACGATAATTACTATTTTTTTCGTAAAAACTGTTTCTGAAAGTTTCTGATAATGCTAACCCACGCATGAAATCACGCACGGTAATTTGCTTATTGCGTAATTGTGACTCTAAGAATTTTTCACGATCAGCTTTGAAGGCATGGAAAAACATTTGACGGTAAGCCGCCTCAATTAAGTTAGTCATGTCAGAAGAATCGAGCAAGTTTTCCGCATTAAAAATTCTGGGTTGCTCATCGCCTCCTACTTCAAATCCCTCTACACGAGTATTTTGAGAGTTGGGGGCATAGTTTAGAAGAGGAATAGTCAAGGATTTTACCTCCGTATTGTTTTATCTTATATTCTTTTTTCTACAATCCTTAGCATAATCGACAAAGGGAAAGTATCTTAACAACCGTAAAGATTTGTTACACGAAATCCTCATTATGAATTATGAATTATTATTTCCTTTCCTAGCCCTTTGCATATGTACAATTAATTTTGCACAAGAACTTATACACAGAGCCTATATAATGAGTAGTTAATTCTCCCCATCCGAAATCATTATGACATCAACTTTATTATTAACTATTCTTTTGATGATCGGTTTATTCTTTTTTATTCGTGGTAGTATCAAAGACCGTACCGAAATCGTTACTATTAGTTGTCCAGAAAGTGAGGACAACATCCTGGCTTATTTGAGACAATATTTTCAACAAAGGTCTTATCAAGTTAAAGCCATTGATGGTGAAAGAAATAAAGTAACTCTTGAGGGTATGGTAGCGCCCTCCGCCCCTCTTGCCATATTACTGAGTTTTCTTGCTGGTTGTGGCTTTTTTTGCTTTGCTTTAGTGTTGGCTATGTTATTTCACCCAGAAATTAACTGGTTTTTGGGTTTAGTAATTCTCGCACCCCTTGCCGGATTTTTTTATTGGCGCGGCGCGAAAAGAATAGAAGAAGTGGCATTTCGTCTTGATTTACCTGATGATAATAATAAGGAAACTACCATCACGATTCAAGCCCACCGTGATGAATTAATCCAGTTACAAACTTCTTTTCCTTTCAGTTATTCCGTGAGAGATTAGTTAAGCTAAAACGCACTTAAATTACCGTTTATACTAAGTCTTAAAAATAACTCAAACGCTGACCTGTTGCCTGTTGCCTCTTGCCTACCTCCACCAGTAAACCTAAATGCAAACTAGCTTACTGATTGATTGACTTCGGCGACAATTTTTTCCCATGCCAAAACGGGATTATCAGCTTGGGTGATAGGGCGCCCGATTACCAAGTAATCAGCGCCCTCCGCCAAGGCTTGAGAGGGTGTCATGATGCGTTTTTGATCCCCTGATACCGACCAAGCAGGGCGCACGCCGGGGCATACTAACAGAAAATCTTGACCACATACCTCTCTTAATTTCGCTACTTCATGGGGAGAACAAACTGCCCCATCCATGCCCGATTCTTGCGCCATGAGAGCATTTTTGAGGGCATATTCTGGCAACTCAAGGGGAATTTGTAAATCTAATGCCAGTTCACGGGCGCTGAAGCTGGTCAATATGGTAATTGCTAGTAATTTGGGGTTTTCTAGCCCACTGGCTTCTATCACCTCTTTAGCACCCCTCAGCGCTTCCCTTCCTGCGGTGGCGTGGATAGTTAATAAGTCTGGTTGATATTTTAAAACTGAGCGAGTTGCCCCTTTGACGGTGTTGGGTATATCGTGAAATTTCAGGTCTAAAAATATTTTTTTTCCCTTCTCTCTCAATAAGTTTAAAACCTTCTCTCCTTCCGCCACAAATAATTCTAAGCCAACTTTCCAAAATTTTACCCCTTCTAAGCTACGGAGGAGGGCGCTGGCTTGTTCAAAGTCTGGTACATCTAAAGGTACTATAATCTTATCGGCAAAATTACTCATTAAATTTTTGTTAATTATTAAGAAATATACATGATTCTAATTTATCTTGATCTTAAAAAGATTACAATGGTAAGAGTTTATTTATATTACTGGAAATCAAGTTTTTTAGGGCAAGTATTGTCAAAGTCAATCAATTTTATTTACTGAATTATTCATTATTTATTGCCAATTTACCGTTACTAATTAACTTTTTTATCAACTCTTAATTAACTATCTATGATTGCTCTTCTACCGTTGTTATGATAAATTAATAAGCGATAATGACTATAACTATTTCTGAATAATACTTACAGCAGGATAAAAGATAAAAGTTTATAAATTATTATTTAATAACTTTCTTTTCCCTTTTCCCTTTTCCCTTTTCCCTTTTCCCTATCTCAACCAGCAATTTATCATAATCAAAGTAAGAGAGCCTCTATGATTAATAGTATCTATCAAATCATGCTGATTAACCAAACACCAAACATTAAAAACTTAATCAAAAAATGTTATTTTGGCTCAGATATTATTAACTTAAAATCTTGTAAAAATTTCAAAAAAAATCTTGTTGATTATGATAATTTAGCCTTAATTATTATTAGCGACGAAGAAAAAGAGTCACACATACTAGAATTAACAGCGTATATTCGTGAAAAGTTAAATATTAAAACATCTCGAATTATTATAACTATTTCTCAAGATCAGCCCTCTTTTCCCATTATAGCCAATCAAGATATTAATGGTTATTTATATATAAATAAACTAAAAGAAAAGGCTTTTATCTCTTACATTGAGACCTCTCTTAAAAATTATCAAGAACTGATTAAATGCCATGATGTTAATTTTCATTATAATGAAGTATTGAAAAAGATTACGTCCTTAAGTCCCGATATTATTTTTCAATTTTTAATTGATCAAAATGGTAAATATTCTTTTCCATTTATTAGTGAAGCTAGTTGTAATATTTTTGAATTAACTCCCGAAGAAATTATTAACGATGGCGATAAACCGTTTAATTTAGTACAAAATGATCAGTTAGAAGATTTATGGCAAATGATCGAAGTATCAAGACAATATCTTAAAGAATTTAGTTATAACTGTTCTATTGTGACTCCATCAGGCAAACATAAATATTTACGCATTCATTCTATCCCTGAAAAACTCCCAAATAATACCGTAATTTGGCATGGAATAATGTCTGATGTAACCGTAGAAAAACAAAGAGAAATTGCTTTGCGAGAAAATGCTCTTTTTCAGCGCGCAGTTAACTCCATTATGACTAAAATGAGAGAAACTTTAGATTTTCAAATAATCTGCGATACTACCACGGCAGAAGTCAGAAATATACTAGGGTGTGACCGAGTTTCAGTATATCATTTTTATCCGAATTGGGGTGGAGAATTTTTAGCTGAAAATAAAGCTGAAAATTTACTTTCTTTGGTAGAGGGAAATGTAAAAAAAGTCTGGAATGATACTTTTTTACAAGAAAAAGAGGGAGGGCGCTATCGTTGGGGAGATATTACTGTCATGAATAATGTTTATCATGCTAATTTATCTCGTTGCCATCTGGAATTGTATGAACAATTTAACGCTAAAGCAGTATGTATTGTGCCTATATTTTGCAGTGGAAAATTATGGGGTTTATTAAGTGCTTATCATAGTACAAGTTTTTTTTGGGAATCAAAACAAATAAGTTTATTAAAAAAAATTTCCTCTCAATTAGGTATAGCTATTGAACAAGCAGAATTATTTTTAGAAGTACAAAAAACATCTGAACAATTAAAAATTGCCAAAGAGGAAGCAGAAATTGCTAACTTAACTAAAAGCGAATTTCTTGCCAATATTAGCCATGAAATTCGCACTCCAATGAATGCTATTATCGGTTTTTCTAGTCTGTTAAAAGATATAGTTCATGATAAGAAAGCTCAAAACTATCTTGATTCCATATGCCGTAGTGGAGATAATTTACTCGCTTTAATAAATGATATTTTGGACTTATCAAAACTAGAAGCGGGTAAAATGCAAATTCACCATGAATCTTTTAATATTGAGTTACTATTACAAGAAATTATCGAAATTTTTTCTCTCCAGACTCAACAAAAAAATATTAATTTATCTTTAGAAATAAAACCAGATTTTCCTAAAGGAGTATTTTTTGATCCCATCAGATTAAGACAAATTATGTTTAATTTAGTTGGTAATGCTACTAAGTTTACTGAACAAGGATATGTTAAAGTTATTGCTGGTTGCATTGACTTTAAGGAAAATAAATCTGAAAAAAATTGTGGCTTTTATATTACAGTAGAAGATACAGGAATTGGAATTAATCCAGAAGAAATAGAAAAAATATTTGAGTCTTTTACACAACAAAATGGACAAAGTACCAGAAAATATGGAGGTACAGGATTAGGTTTAGCTATCACCAAAAAATTAGTTACTATGTTGGATGGTACTATTGAAGTTAATAGCATCTTGAATATGGGTAGTAAATTTACAGTAATGTTTCCCCTCGTTACCTGTAGCCTACCCCCAGCGCCCTTCCCCGTTACCATAATTGATGATAATTTAGATCAATTTGAACCGGCAACCATTGTTATCGCGGATTATTGTGAAGCTAACTTAGAATTAATTAAAGGATATTTTGAAGAAACTTCTCATCAATTAATTACAGTACAAAATGGTGAAGATGCCATCACCATGATTTTAAGATATAAACCGCAAGTGATTTTCTTAGATTTAAAAATACCTATTTTAGACGGCATACAAACGATACATTTTCTAAAAGAAAATCTGATCACAAAAGATATTCCCATTATTGTTTTAAGCAATTTTCCACAACCAGAAAATCTTGCTAATATTAAACCCTTCATCAAAGATTTTTTAGTTAAACCTGTCAGTAAATTAAAATTAGTCCAAGTTTTACAGAATATTTTAAGTAAAACTCCAAAATTAATTCATCACAAAACTCTTAATGTTCTTTCTCAGCAATCAAACCAATCTCAAGGACATAATCAAGAGGAATTATTAGAAATTTTACAAACTAAATATATGCCAAGATGGAAAATTATTAAACAAACAAAAATTACTAATCAAATGAGAGAATTTGCTAATCACTTAAAGGAGGAATCTGAAAATTATGGTAATAATACCTTAAAAGAATATGCTCTAAATTTAGAGCAACACATTGAGTCTTTTGAGATTGAATTGCTAGAAGAAACTTTAGCCTATTTTCCAGACTTAATTAAATTTTGCTAAATCAAAAGGGAAGGGGAGAAATTAGGAATCTAGTAATAAAGTGTAAGACTACACATAACAGGCTTAGATACTAAAATTTAATAATAATTATTGATTATCCATTAGCCTTACCAAATACTTTTTCAGCAGACCTTAGTTATCGTATAAAATAAATATAGCAATCAGGAATCAGTTATGAGAACAGGATTCTCCGCCTTTTTTAAGGGAGAGAGGCGCATCAAAGAAGCCATGAAAATTCTCACAAACTATAACGGATTGCCATAAACCAAGTAAAAAATTACCACTATTATGGAAAATAACGATTGGCTTAAACAAATACTAATGATTGGTATTGGCACAACTTCCCTCGCTGCCGAAAAAATTAAAGAAGTGAGTAATCAATGGGTAAAAGAGGGTAAAATTGATCCCGATCAAGCCAAGGGAATGGTTGATGAATTAATGCATCAAATGCAGTCTGAGTCGGGTAATCTCCAATCTCAAATGGAACGACAAATGCGTAATATGCTTCAAGACTTAGGAGTACCAAAACAATCAGAAATGGATGAATTAAGGGGACGAATTGATCGTTTAGAACGTCAAGTGCGAGATTTAGAAAATAAGTTATGGCGTTAAAAATCTAGTTTTATAGAGTTTTAAATTTATCTATATTTTTCTCTATAAAATTTAATAAAAAAAATTTTGAGCGGTGAAATGCGTTGTTATATACAAAGTAATATTTTATATGTTAATCAAGAAGATTTGCCTAAATATAAAAAAAATGGCTCAATCGTTAGAAATAGTTATTTTTGGGCGCTGAAGTCTATTTGTGGTTATTCTCCTTCTCACGGAGATTGGGAATTTGAAGAAGATATTTGGATGGCTTTAGCTCGAATGTTGTTATTTTTCGCTAATTCTGGCTATCTAGGAGATAGTGAAACTATTCTTGAATTTGAAGATCATGTTATCATTCCTGATGTTTTAAGGGCAATGGCTAGTAAACTCTAAAAAGGGCAAAGTTGAAAGGGCAAAGGGCAAAGGCTTAACTCTTTAATTTATAAGCATTTCTCCTGAAACCTGAAACCTGAAACCTGAAACCTGAAACCTGAAACCTGAAACCTGAA
>JACYMF010000009.1 GCA_015272165.1 Cyanobacterium sp. T60_A2020_053 | reverse complement strand
TAGTTCAATTCATTGAACGTGATACCATTAACCGTGTAATTCATTACACGGTGGGAAAATGCCATAAACCCAGCGCCCTTCACCATAATCCCTCACCCCTAACCCCTCTCCCACAGGCGAGGGGAATAATCCAGCGCCCTTTACCCCATGCAAATATTTACCGACTATCGTTTAATATCGCCGTGCAATAAATTTCATGGCTACCGTAATTTCGTTTAATAAATTAAGCTCTTAATTTCCACACCCAGATATATAAACAACATCTTAGTTCAATTCATTGAACGTGATCCTATGAACCGTGTAATTCATTACACGGTGGGAAAATGCCATAAACCATAGCGCCCTCCACCACACCCCCAAAATTAAGTAACTTCCTGCGCAGAAAAAACCAGCGCCCCTCCCTCATCGCATTTCACCATCACCTTATCCCCTTCCGAGAAAGTTTGATCGAGAATTTTAGTAGCGAGGGGATTTTCTAACTCCCGTTGAATAGCTCGTTTGAGGGGGCGCGCGCCGTAATTAGGATCATAACCCACCTCCACAATATAATCTAGGGCTTCATCGGTTAACTCAATAGAAATTTGTTGTTCACCTAAAAGGCTTTGTAAACGGGCAATTTGCAACGTCACAATATGGCGCAACTCTTCCTTACGCAAACTATGGAAGATAATTAAATCATCAATACGGTTGAGAAACTCAGGGCGAAAATGCTTCGACAGCGCCCCTAAAACTTTCGTGCGCATAGTCTCATAATCCACCTCACCCTTATTACTGAGGATGTATTCACTACCAAGATTAGAAGTCATGACGATGATCGTATTGCGAAAATCCACCACACGCCCCTGAGAATCAGTAATGCGCCCGTCGTCCAAAACTTGCAATAAAATGTTAAAAACATCCCGATGCGCCTTCTCCACCTCATCCAGTAAGACAACCGAGTAAGGGCGCCGGCGCACGGCTTCCGATAATTGCCCCCCCTCTTCATAACCAACATAACCGGGAGGGGCGCCGATTAAACGGGAAACTGCGTGTTTCTCCATATATTCTGACATATCAATGCGCACCATAGCCTCCTCAGAATCAAAGAGAAAACTAGCGATGGCGCGCGCCAACTCGGTTTTCCCCACCCCTGTGGGACCCATAAACAAGAAAGAACCGATGGGACGACCGGGGTCTTTCATCCCAGCCCTAGCCCTGCGTATAGCCGCAGAAACCACCGCTACAGCCTCATTTTGACCCACTACCCTCTCTTGTAAATGAGACTCTAATTCTAGTAACTTTTGGCGCTCAGTTTCCATTAAGCGATTCATGGGAATACCAGTCCAACCAGCGACAATTTCGGCAATATCAGCTTCCGTGACATTTTCCCTCAACATGGCGTTTTCTTGGGCTTGAATTTTTAACAACTCCGCTTCTTTGCTTTCGATGTCATGGTGGATAGTTTCTAACTTACCGTATTTAATCAGCGCCGCTTTTTCATGATCATAAGCCCTTTCTGCCTTATCTAGCTCTAATCTAACCTGTTCTTCTTCCGTTTTCAGTGCCTTGATTTCGTCTAATAATTCCTTTTCAATTTGCCATTGCGATGATAACTCTTTCTGTTTTTCCTGTAATTCGTTGATTTCTGTTTCAATGCGCTCTAAATTACCCTGTGCTGACTTATCACTTTTACCCTCACCCTGTAAGGATAATTGCTCCATTTGTAACTGTAACAAACGGCGATCTAATGCCTCCAATTCCAATGGTTTTGAGGTAATTTCCATTTTTAAACGCGCAGCAGCCTCATCCACCAAATCAATGGCTTTATCAGGTAAAAATCGATCGGTGATATAACGCTGAGATAAAGTGGCGGCGGCGACGAGCGCTGAATCAGTTATTTTCACCCCGTGATGCACTTCGTAACGCTCTTTCAAACCCCGTAAAATAGAAATAGTATCTTCTACCGTGGGTTGTTTAACATAAACTTGCTGAAAACGGCGCTCTAAAGCAGGGTCTTTTTCGATATGCTTACGGTATTCATCCAGCGTAGTCGCGCCAATACAGCGCACCTCACCCCGTGCCAACATGGGTTTAAGGAGGTTTCCAGCATCCATAGCGCCCCCCTCCCTCGAACCAGCGCCCACCACCGTATGCAATTCATCAATAAAAAGGACTATCTGCCCATCGGAATTAACCACTTCCTTTAAAACCGAGCGCAAACGCTCCTCAAATTGCCCCCGATACTTCGCCCCAGCAATCAAGCTACCCATATCTAAACCAATTAACTGCCGATCTTTTAAAGACTCAGGCACATCACCATTAACAATTCTTTGGGCTAAACCCTCAGCAATAGCAGTTTTACCCACACCCGGTTCACCAATTAACACCGGGTTATTTTTCGAGCGCCGAGATAATACCTGTATAACTCGTCTAATTTCATCATCTCGACCGATAACAGGGTCTAACTTACCCAATCTAGCTTGTTCGGTTAAATCTCGACCATATTTAGTTAAAGGTTGCTCATTTTCGTTGCTTTCTTCCTCTTTATTTTCCTCCTGTTGTGCTTCTGCCTTTTCAATGGTAGTCTTAAAGGCTTTGACGCGCGCTTCAAAATCTTGCGGATCGAGGTTAAAACCTCTTAACGTGCGCTTACCGATGCGCTCATCTCCTGAGAATGCCGTTAAAATATGAGAAACGCCGATAAATTCATCTTGCCAACTTTCTCGACAAATTTCTGCTCGGTCTAACAAAATATCAAGACTACGTCCTAAATATAATTGACTGACGCTAAACATTTTCGGCTGACGAGTAGCGAAGTTGCGTAATTGAGTTTCTAGCTTATTCAAATCGACGTTGGCTTGAGTAAAAATATCCTTAGCGATGGTATTTTCTGACAATAAAGCAAGGATCAGGTGTTCTACTTCTAAATTTTGATTTTTAAAATTACGACATACTTCTTGGGATTGCACGACGGCATCCCAAGCACTCTCAGTAAATTTGTTCGGATCAGTTGGCTGCATTCTTCCTCATTTATGGGTAACTATCCTTAATTATTAACTTTTTTTAACCAAATGTCATCATAAAGGGGCAAAGAAGAAGAAAGGGAAGCAGAGGGAGAAGGGGAAGCAGAGGGAGAAGGGGAAGCAGAGGGAGAAGGGGAGATAATTAGGTAAAATCTCATCTCAAGTTGAAGTGAAACTGGTTAAGTTTGATACAATTAAGTATGTTATAAGCACTAAATATATAAAGACTTTAATTATAATGAATAAAACTGTCGCTGAAATTATGACACCATCACCCCTAACGGTGACACCGACAACGCCCCTCCCAGAAGCTATTAGTATTCTGGCAAAAAATCAGTTAAGTGGTCTACCTGTGGTTGATGAAGATAAAAAATTAGTGGGTGTAATTTCTGAAAGTGATTTGATGTGGCAAGAAACAGGAGTTGAACCACCTCCTTATATCATGATTTTAGATAGTGTTATTTATTTGGAAAATCCTAGTCGTTACGAGAATGAAATTCATAAGGCATTAGGGCAAACTGTGGGAGAAGTTATGACAAAAAAACCCATGACTATTAACCGAGATGACACGGTGAAAAAGGCAGCTCAAATTTTTCATGATAAAAAAATCAGTCGCTTACCTGTTATCGATAATGATGATAATGTAGTAGGAATTGTCACTCAAGGGGATATTATTCGCGCCATGGCTTCGGAAAAGGAAACTGACAATCGATAATTGACCATTAGGGTGTGCTAAACAAATCAAAACCCTTATAATATCAGGTCTGCTTAATCACTTATAAATCAGTAATATCTGCATCTTAGTTCAATTTATTGAACGTGAACCTAGTAGCCGTGTAATTCATTACACGGTGGGTAAATTACGAAGATATAATCTTTAATTATCCATTGTCAATTGTCAATTTGCCCTCACGATTACACTTTTTCAGCAACCCCTAATCACATCAGTATGTAAATATGGTTGTAATACGTCAGGAACTTTAACCGTGCCATCAGGTTGCTGATAGTTTTCCAAAATGGCCGCCATAGCGCGCCCCACCGCCAAACCTGAGCCGTTGAGAGTATGAACGTACTGTGTGCCTTTTTTGCCCTTTTCTCTGAAACGAATATCAGCGCGCCTACCCTGAAAATCACCACAATTAGAGCAACTAGAAATCTCTCGATATTGATTACTAGAAGGCAACCACACTTCCAAATCGTAACACTTGGTGGCACTGAAGCCTAAATCCCCCGTACATAATTCTAAAACTCGATAGGGCAATTTAAGAGCTTGTAAAATTGCTTCTGCATCATTTACCATCTTCTCATGTTCGAGGGCGCTGGTGTCGGGATGAACAATTTTCACCAATTCCACCTTATTGAATTGATGGAGACGAATTAAGCCCTTGACATCCTTGCCATAACTTCCAGCTTCCCTACGAAAACAAGGAGTATAGGCACAATGATAAATGGGCAACATCTCACTATCAATAATTTCTTGACGATAAAAATTAGTTAAAGGCACTTCCGCCGTGGGAGTTAACCAAAGGTTTTCCCCCTCACATTTAAAACTTTCCTCTGCAAATTTCGGTAATTGCCCCGTGCCTTGTAAAGATTCCGTATTGATTAAAATAGGGGGCATTACTTCCACATATCCAGCCTTAGTTTGAGTATCCAACATAAAACTAATCAGCGCCCTCTCAAGGCGCGCACCGGCGCCCACCAAAGCCACAAAACGACTCTGAGCAACCTTTACAGCCCTTTCACTGTTAATAATGCCTAAATTCTCCCCGATTTGATCATGACTCGAATAAGTAGGTAAATTAGGTTTATATTCATCACCCCAGCGCCTAATTTCGACATTTTCTGCCTCACTTTTGCCCCTTGGGGTGGTGTCACTAGGTAGATTTGGTAATTCTAATAACTGAGCTTCAATTTGTGCTTTTAACTCTTTTTCTTGAGGCTCTAAATCGGCTAATTTGGTTTTTAAATGGTTGCCTTCTTCTTTTAAACTGATAATTTCTTCGCCTTTTGGATCACTACCTTGACGCATTTTTTGCCCAATCAATTTACCTATTTCATTACTTCTCGCCTGTAATTCTGTTACTTTCCCTTGAATTTCTCTTTGTTTTTTGTCTAATTCTATTAATTCTTGTAAACTATAATTATTATTTCTAGTTTGTAATAAAGCTAAAACTTGTTGACTATTTTCTCGAATTTGTTTTAAATCTAACATAAATTATGATTATTAAAATATTGTTTTTTTACACTAAATATGATCAAAAGGGCAAAGGGCAAGGGGCAAAGGGCAAAGGTAAATTTAAAGATACCTTGCACTATCATTAAATTTGCTCACGTCTTAAAAAACGGGGTTTTAAACCCTTTACTCGATAACTTAAATACTTATCTATTGCCTATTGATTCCCTACCTCAACTGAAAATCATAGCTTAATTCACCAACGCCTGATTATTTTTCGCTCATTCCAGCAATTAAAGACATCACCGTAATCGGTGCAGTGACAGCGCGTAAAATCCTTTTACCAAGGGAAACCTCCTGAAAACCACAATCATGCGCCCTCCGCACCTCATCATCACTCCAACCCCCTTCACAACCAATGGCAATGATAATATTTGCTGGTAAATCTTGTAAATAGGTAATCAGGTGAGGGGCGCTGGTGCGCGCAGAGGCGATATATTTAGAGTAATCCAATGATTTTAAATCACTAATTACTTGATCAAAACATTGAGGGGGATGGATAATGGGGATTACTTGTCGCTCCGATTGCTCAGAAGCCTCCACAGCAATTTTACGCCATCTTTGTAATTTATGATCATTCGGCTTGGGCAAAGTGCGCGCCGTTGTCACAGGAAAAATCTCCGCCACTCCCAATTCCGTCACACAACGAATTACATCATCTAAACCATTACCCTTCGGTAAAGCAATAATTAAATAAACCTTAGTTGATAACTCTTTATTTTCCTTGATAGAAGCAATAATTTCTCCTCCATCAGGGTTAAGTCTTACTTGCCAACATTCCCCCTCCCCATCCAAAGCAATAAAACCATCACCATCACTTAAACGCACCACCCTACGCAAATAATGAATTTGTGAATCTGTTAACTTAATCTGATTTTCTTCTTTTTGTTGAGGATTGATGACTAAACGATACATAGGCTACTTTGCATTTTATTTTAGGTATATCAGTAAAGTGCGAAGAGACAATCAATTTATAAGGGATTACTCAAACATGATATTAAAAAAAATTAAGGAAGCCAATTTTCATCGAGGATATTTTCAAAAGTAATCGTAAATTCTGTAGGGAAAGTATTAAGGGAAAGTTGGGAATGTTGACTAGCAATTTCTCTTGCATCTTGATAACATTTTTCATATTTATTTTTGAGGTAATTATTAAGACTAGGACTATCTTCTAATAATCTTTTTATTTGTTTGCGAAAAGTAATAATTTCTTTTTGCCAATGACCTTTATTTCTGTCTTTTTCTGACTGCCAATATTGTAAAATTAATAAGTGTTCAATCAATTTTATTAATAAACTTTCCAGCTTCCTTTTATCCCTTTTACTCAAGTCTAAAACTTCCTCAATTAGGTTTTCCCAGTCAACTTCATTAAATTTTTGATTTTCTAATTGTTTAACTGTTGCTAATATCCAAAGATTATAGTCAGTATCATATAGGTTTGTTGAGTTTTTAATTAATTGAGTTACCATTCCCAGCACCTTTAATTTTTCAGTGCCTTCGATTATACCAAAAACTGTTAATTAAGATAAATCAATCGACCTTTGCAATAGGCTTAAACCTTCTGCTAGTAAAGATTTGAGTGAAATCAAACCTAAAGTCACTTACACTAATCGACTTAGACTTGTCTAAAGCTCTTGATTATGGTTAAAATTAAGGCGATCAAATACCATAAGATCATTTTAAGCCATAATGTCCAAAATCATTTGCATCACTCTAGGCACGCGCCCGGAAGCCATCAAACTAGCGCCCGTCATCCAAGCATTTCTCAGTCAACCAGATTTCGATACCAAAGTAATTTTAACAGGGCAACACCGAGAAATGGTGCAACAGGTGATGGATTTATTCAACCTCAGCGCCCATGAAGACTTAGACATTATGCAACCGCAACAAACCCTCAGCGATATTACCTGTCGTAGCTTGAAGGGTTTAGAAGAAATTTTCACTCGCATTAAACCTCAATTTGTCATCGCACAGGGAGATACCACCACAGCATTTTCCGCTAGTTTAGCCTCATTTTATCAACAAATCCCCTTCGGTCATGTAGAGGCTGGATTAAGAACTAATAACATTTATAACCCATTTCCTGAAGAAGCGAACCGCCGTTTAATTTCACAAATAACACAACTACACTTCGCGCCCACCACCCTAGCGGTAGAAAATTTGCACCAATCTGGGGTAACAGGAGAAATCCATTTAACGGGTAACACAGTAATTGATGCCTTGTTGTCAGTGGCAAAACAAAACCCCGTTTGTAAAGTGGAAGGGTTAAACTGGCAAAAATATCGAGTTTTATTGGTGACAGTGCATCGCCGAGAAAATTGGGGGCAACCCTTAGCGGATATTATCAAAGGTTTACAGTCGATTTTGGCAAAATTTCCTGATACAGCTATTTTATTACCTCTTCATCGTAATCCTACCGTAAGAGAACCACTACAAAGAGCCTTTGCTAATCATGATAGAGTATTTCTAACTGAACCTTTAGATTATGAGCAATTAGTAGGCGCAATTAATAGCTGTTTTTTCCTTTTAACTGATTCTGGTGGATTACAAGAAGAAGCCCCCAGTTTAGGAAAACCTGTCTTGGTTTTACGAGAAACCACAGAAAGACCAGAAGCGGTAACCGCTGGAACTGCAAAATTAATCGGCACAAATGCAGGGCAAATTTTCATAGAAGCTAGTAATTTATTAGCAGATAAAACTCAATATCAAGACATGGCAGAAGCCATTAATCCTTTCGGTGACGGGAAAGCCTCAGCGCGCATCGTCTCTATCACGAGAAATTATTTGGAGGGCGCTGGATAATATCAACTTCATTTGATCACTTATAAATCAATTAACAATAATCTTAGTTCAATTTATTGAACGAGATACTGTTGGTTCCGTGTAATGAATTACACGGTGGGTAAGTAACGAAGATATTATTCTTGAAGAACTAATTTACCGAACTTGATATAAGTTATTGTGAAAAAATTTGATGTGATTAAGCGTCACTATTCACGAGGATAATTTTGCCAAGTTTGCCAACCAGTTTTTATGCCTACCCACAAACCACGACTTTTAACTTGAATGCCGTTAACCTGTTTTCGTGCTACCGAAATCCCCTGACTAACATTAGTTTCTACTTGTTTTGTCACCGATGTAGCGCCCTTCACCCCTTCTTTTATCTCTGCGGTTAACTCCGTAATTTCTGTATTGGTAGCCTTGAGAGATTCTAAAGCATCAGGAAATTCTCTATTCAGCGTATCGAGTAATTTTTCGGCGGAGTGCGCTGTATGACTTAACTGTAAAGCCACAGGAATTAAAGTAATTAACACAGCCATTAAACTAACAGCAACTAAAGCAAAAGATAATCCCAGCCACAATATTGGATTAGACATAAAGCACCTAAAAACAAAAATTATCCTATTCTCTCTTAATTACTCAAATTAATAATAACATCATCTTTTGACACTATTTAAGGCTAATTTTTCATTCCCGTTGTACCAATACCCTGAATAAACTGTTTTTGTCCGATAATAAATAAAATTATCACAGGTAAAGTTACTAATACCACTCCTGCCATCAACAAAGACCAATCACTGGTAAACTGTTCTTGAAAAGATGCTAAAGTTAATTGAACAGTAGTTAAATTAGGATTAGTAGTAAATACCAAAGGTTTAAAAAGATCATTCCATTCACCAATAAAAGTAAAGAGAAAAAGAGTAATTACGGCAGGTTTTGCAAGGGGTAGAAGAATATACCAAATAATTTGCCCACGATTGGCACCATCCAGCGCCCCTGCCTCTTCCAATTCAATAGGTATAGTAGTAAAATATTGTCTCATTAAAAAAATACCAAACCCATTGGCCGCAGTAGGTAAAATTAATGCCCAGTAAGTATTAATTAAATTAGCATATTTCAGAATTAAAAATATAGGTATTACTAACAGTTGAATTGGAATTACTAAGGTTGCTATTATTAGCAATAAAATTAAATTTTTTCCTCTAAACTTTAATCTAGCTAAAGCATATCCAGCTAAAGCAGAAGTAATAATTTGTATAGCTGTAACACTGATGGCAACCAATGCAGAATTTAAGAAAGCAATAATAAAATTACCTTTTTCCCATACTTGTTGATAATAATTAAAAGTAAAATTACCCTGATTATCAATTAAAGAAGTATATAAAACTATAAAAAGAGGACATAAAGTTAAAAGAACACCAACAGTTAAAACAAAGAATTTTAATCCTGTTTTAATTTTAGTCAAATAATTGTTTTCTATATTCATACATAAATAAATTCTGCTCAATAACTTTCAATTATCCATTGTCCATTGTCAATTAATTTAAAAAATCTATTAATTTATCTCCACTCAAGGTAAGATAAAAGGTACTCAAGTGCGGTATTAAGAAATGTAACATAAAATTAAGGAAGGAAAGTAAATCATTGTTTAGCAATATGAAAATTAAATTTGAGGGACAAGAAAAAGTTAACCTAGAAGTAAAACAACAACAAATCCCCATCCAACACTATCTTAAACAACCTCAGCGCCTAGTCAAAGCCATTACTGATGAAAGATTGATGCAATATTTAGGTAATGATTGCTACCAACTAAAAATGAACCCCCTTAACTTTCTCGATATTTATCATTTTCAACCTGTGGTAGTATTAAAAGTGTGGACGGGCGCTTCAGGTACTGTTTATTTACAATCAGAATCATGCGAGATTAAAGGCATAGAATATATTAATCGTCGTTTTTCCCTGCGACTGAGAGGAAAGTTATCTCCTCAAATTTCAGAGAATAAAGAAGATCATGTGTTCTTACAAGGACAAGCTGATTTAACGGTAGAAGTTGACTTACCACCCCCTTTGTGGCTTACTCCAAAAGCCCTGTTAACTAGCACAGGCAATAGCTTATTGAAGGGAGTGTTAATGCGCATCAAAAATCGCTTAATGTCTCAGCTAGTGCAAGATTACTATAATTTTGCTCAAATAGCGCCCCTCAAAAATGCCGAAAATTATTATTACAGCAAAACTTAGTTTCAAAAGGATTAATTGCTATTGTTACCAAATCTTTGTTGCCATTTTTTTCCTAGCCAACTAACTAAAGCACCTAGAAATAATATACCGATAGCTGGGTTAAAAACGGGTTGCCACAACTTATACCAAATTTCCCAGCCAAGAGGAATACCCATAGATTTACCCACTAAAGCAATGGCAAACCAACCAAAAGCAATGATGACAAGAAAAACATCAGCAATGAGTAAACGGTCTAGCCATGTTAAGATTTGTTGTTTCATTGTTCAATAAAAAAGGATCAAAAGAGCAAAGGGAAGAATTTATTTTAAAAGTAGCTTCCACTACCATTGATAAATACTTACTTTAGAGAAGGGAGGGTTTAAAAACCTCGATTTTTCGATGAAAAATTTTACTTCATCAACTAAAACGAGTAGTTATAGCTACTCTTTAATTAAAGCAATAACAGTTAAACAATACTCTATCATGAGTACAGTAGCAGATAACAACTTAGAGCATTGCTGAATCAAGGTATGAAAATAAAAACTCCAAAATCTGGAATACTTACTATTTAATAGTTTAACGATCTCCCATAAATATGAACCATACTCGAAATCAGCAACGCTAATTATTCATTACTCTTTTAATATCACCCCAATTTTTGCTAATTAAAGCATTTTCTAGTTGATCCCAGTTAAATTTATTATTAGGAAATAATTGCTTTCCTCTTTCTTGCCATGCCATAGCAACTAATAGAGTTTCGGCAATGGGTTGAGGGTTATTGTTAAATGGTTTTTCTTTTCCCAGCGCCCTCAACCGTGTATCTAATTCGCTGATTAATTCATCACTAGCAGGAATTACTATAGTTACTGGAAAATCATTTTTTTTGTTAATAATATTATTAACAATATCTTGCGATCCTTGCACTTTTAAATTAACCTCAATATTAGGATAATTTTCTTCAAAAATTCGCTCAATTTCTTTCAAAGGCTCTTGTAACTCTGAACCAATTACTACATGTAAAGTAGTTTTTTGGAAGGGTAACGGTGCATAGGTAATAATCATTGAAATGGTGAGAAGCATAAAGTCATGGTGAGGGGCGCTGACGCTTTCATTCTATCTTTAAATATCAGAGAAAGTTCTCAAAAGTTTAAAACCATATCATTCAAATAATTAGGTATTTCATTGTTAATGTCGATACATAAATTGCCTAGATGGTCAAGATGTGGCAAAATCAACACAAAGAATATAAATTGAAATAACAGCGCCCTCCAAACCAACCATGACAGCTAGAGAAACCATACTACCACCGCAATACGAAGCGCCCTCCACCGAAGCCAAATGGCAACAATTTTGGCAGGAAAACGAAACCTTCAAAGCCAATCCCCATCAAGAAGGCGAACCTTTTGCCATCGTGATTCCCCCTCCTAATGTTACAGGACAACTACACATGGGACACGCTTTCAACACTTCCTTAATCGATACATTGGTGCGCTATCACCGCATGAAAGGAAAAAATACCCTCTGCTTACCCGGCACTGATCATGCTAGTATCGCCGTACAAACCATTATCGAAAAACAGTTAAAAGCCGAAGGTATTAGTAAATACGAACTAGGTAGAGAGCAATTTTTGGCGCGCGCTTGGGCATGGCGACAAGAATCAGGAGATACTATTTGCAATCAGTTAAAACGTTTAGGATTATCGGCGGATTGGCGTAGAGAAAGATTCACCCTCGATGATAACCTCTGCGAAGCAGTCAAAACAGCTTTTGTAAAACTCTATGAAGAAGGTTTAATTTATAGAGGAAAATATATGGTTAACTGGTGTCCAGAATCTCAGTCAGCGGTATCAGATTTAGAAGTAGAAAATAAAGAAATTGACGGGGATTTATGGCATTTCCGCTATCCCTTTACCGATGGTAGCGGTTTCTTGGAAGTGGCAACCACTCGCCCCGAAACCATGTTAGGAGATACGGCAGTGGCTGTTAACCCCCATGACGGGCGCTATCAACATTTGATCGGTAAAACCTTGACATTACCCTTAATAGGGCGTAAAATTCCTGTCATTGGCGATGAATATGTCGATCCTGCTTTCGGTACTGGATGCGTGAAAGTCACTCCAGCGCACGATCCCAACGATTTTGCTATGGGTAAGCGTCACGATTTACCATTTATTAATATTCTTAACAAAGATGGCACAATTAACGAAAATGGTGGTAAGTATCAGGGTTTAGATCGGTTTGTGGCTAGAAAAGAGGTGGTGCGCGCTATTGATGAAGTTGGTTGTTTAGTGAAAATAGAACGTTATACCCATAGTGTACCCTACAGCGAACGGGGAAAAGTACCCGTTGAGCCTTTATTATCAACCCAGTGGTATGTAAAAATTAAACCTCTCGCACAGGATGCCTTAACAGAATTAGACAATCAAGAATCCCCTTATTTTGTACCTGAAAAATGGCGTAAGGTATATCGAGATTGGTTAGTAAAAATTCAGGATTGGTGTATTTCCCGTCAGTTGTGGTGGGGGCATCAAATTCCAGCTTGGTATATTGTTAGTATGACGAATGGGGAAATTACCGATGATACCCCGTTTGTAGTAGCGCACCATGAAGAGGAAGCCAAAGAAAAAGCCATGGCACTTTATGGGGAAGATATTATCATATCTCAAGACCCTGATGTGTTGGATACTTGGTTTTCTTCGGGATTGTGGCCCTTTTCTACCATGGGATGGCCTGAAAATACGGAGGATTTAGCTACCTATTACCCTAATACTACTATGGTGACGGGGTTTGATATTATTTTCTTTTGGGTAGCGCGCATGACGATGATGTCAAAACATTTCACGGGCAAAATTCCCTTCCGTGATGTTTATATCCACGGGTTAGTGAGAGACGAAAACGGCAAAAAAATGTCTAAATCTGCTAATAATGGTATTGATCCTCTTTTGTTATGTAATAAATATGGTACAGATGCTCTCAGATATACGCTGATTAGAGAGGTGACGGGCGCTGGGCAAGATATTAGTTTACAATATAACCGAGAAACTGATGAATCCGAGTCGGTGGAGGCTTCCCGTAATTTTGCTAATAAGTTATGGAATGCGGCGCGCTTCGTGTTGATGAATTTAGATGGTAAAACCCCTCAACAGTTGGGCTATCCTAATTTAACTCAATTAGAATTAAGTGATCGTTGGATTTTGTCTCGTTTTAATCAAGTAGTTAAACAAACTGATGATTACCTCGAAAAATACGCCTTGGGAGAATCTGCCAAGGGTTTATATGAGTTTATTTGGGGTGATTTTTGCGATTGGTATATTGAGTTAGTCAAAACTAGGCTTTGGCAGGATGCAGAATCTTCTTCTAAGATTGTGGCGCAACAAACCCTCGCCTATGTATTGGAAGGTATTTTAAAGTTATTACATCCTTTCATGCCTCACATCACTGAGGAAATTTGGCACACCTTAACCCAAAATGAGGGAGATAGTTTGGCGTTACAGTCTTTTCCTGTAGTTGATGAGTTGCTGGATTTATCCCCCGTGATTTATAGTCAACCATCGGATTTTGTGAGCTTCAGCAGTGATGATACTGCTACTATTGTTAAAGTGGGCGATCAATTAACTCATCTTTTGGAGATGTTACCCCGACAATTAAGTTTCTTGGTGAAAAAGTATCAACAGCCAGTAACTTTATTGTTAGTAATCTTTTTTACTTTTGTTGTGCTACAACTAATTACCTCTTTATTGGATGCTATTCATAGTTTCCCACTTTTAGCGCCCTTGCTGAGGTTGACGGGCGCTGGTTATTCTTTGTGGTTCATTTATACTAATCTTCTGTATGTAGAGCAAAGAAAAGAAACTTTAGCACGTTTTGATCATCTGAAACAGGAAATTTTTGGCACAAAAAATCAGCCTAAATCTTTAGAAATTTCTCTGGAAAAATCAGAAACAAAATTAATTACTATCATTCCAGAAACTCTTATTAGTCAAGAGTTAGAAGATAGTTTTAGATTGTTGTTTGAGACGATGCGCGCTGTGCGTAATTTGCGTGCGGAAGCGGAAGTTAAACCGGGTGCAAAAATTTCTTTAATTTTACAATCTGATAATGGGGAAGAAAGGAAAATTTTAGAAAATACTAGAGTTTATCTGGAGGAATTAGCAAAGGTCGAAAATTTATCTATCGTGGCTAGTTTAAGTCAGGAAAAAATTAAAGCCATTGCTTCTGTTGTCGGTACAATTCAAATTTTGATACCTTTAGAAGGAGTAATCGATGTTGAGAAATTAACTGAAAAATTAACTAAGAAATTAAGTAAAATTGAGGGGGAGGTTAAATCTTTAGAAAATCGGTTAAATAACCCTAATTTTACGGGTAAAGCGCCCTCCGCCATTATTAAAAGTGTTGAAGATAACCTTAATGAAAGTAAAATTCAAAGGGCAATTTTGCAAAATCGTCTCGAATTATTACAATAATTAAACTTTGATTAACAAGGGGTTTAAACCCCTTGCTTTAATTGATTTATTTATTATCAATTATCCATTGTCAATTAATAAAGATGTTACATTTAGCTCAAGTGGTGAAAAATAGTATTTCTGAGCGTTTAGAATTACATCTATTAGCAGAAGAAACATCAGCTAATCAATGGCAGTTTTGTCATGAAAAATATATTTCTCTTTCCCAACAAGATCAGTTAAATTTAGGGTTATTAATTCTCGTCGAATTAGGGGAAAATGATCATATTATTCACTATGAAAATGCTAAGGATTGGGTATTAAATTTGATTAGGCAATATTTAGCGGAAGGCAAAATCGAGAATGTGGATTTTTTACAACAGGAAAAGGTAAAAATTGAAAAGTGGCGACAAGAATTAACTTCTCAAAGTCAGGATTTGACTAGGATTCGTTTAGAGATTGAAACGCGCCGAGAAGAATTACAAGAATTAGAAAATAAATTAAGTTTGGAAAGAAATAATAATGAATAATTGACAATTGACAATGGAGAATTAATAATACACAATTTATTATCAACAATTAAGCATTAAAACTTCATAATTCGTAACTCATAATTCTTTCGGTGATTTGGGTAAATATCCCCTTGTCAATTCGAGAAAGAAACATTAGAGTTGAGGTAGCAAGGGAAAATTTATCGAAACAGAAGAATAAATGCATTTTTTGCCTTTAATATCAAGTAACATTGAGTAAATTTTGAGAACTATACACTGAGGTGTCATTATGAAAGAATTGTTGATTGGAGTATTAAACTTTTTTGGTTTAGCGGTATGGATCAAAGTTACTACTGACAATCCCCGTTGTGTTTACTTTTTTGGACCTTTTTTGACAATGAAGGGCGCTAGAGAAGAAGAAAACGGCTATTTAGAAGATTTACTAGGGGAGGGCGCTAGGGGTATAAAAACTGAAATCAAACGCTTTAAACCAAGTGAGTTAACTATTTTTGATGACTTGGCTGATGTGGATAATGCACCTCAAGAAATTAGTAGGATGACTAGCCAACCTTCTTTATATCTTTAATTTAATTGGGCTTATTTTATTCTTTCTCATTATCTCTACAAGGAGAAAGATTGAGTAATTTGCCCGAATATTTACCCCTTTTCTATAAAGAAGAGGGGTAAAATTATAAATTATGAACTATAGATTATGAAAGAATATAATAAATTATTTAAAAAAGAAATAACCGAAGACGGCTCAGTTACTTTTTATTCAGAAGAATTTGACGAGAATTTTCATAGTAAATATGGAGCAAAAAAAGAATCAGAAATTACCTATATTCAAGGCTGTAAAATAGTTGAAAAATTACAAAGTAAATCATCTGTAAAAATTCTTGATGTGTGTTTTGGATTGGGTTATAATGCCGCTTCAGCATTAGAAATTTATCAAAAAATAAAACCGTCTTCTCATTTAGAAATTATTGCTTTAGAAATAGATGAAGATGTAATTCAACAAACCATTAATCATAATTTACTCTCTTTTTGGTCTCAGGAAACTAAGGAAGTTTTAACTTTTTTAGCTGAACACAAAACATTTATTAATCAAAGCTATTCTTTGCAATTAATTATTGATGATGCTAGAATATCTTTAGAAAAATTAGTCAATCAAAAGTATCAATTTGATGCAATTTTTCTCGATCCTTTTTCTCCACCTAAATGTCCTCAATTATGGACAGTAGAATTTTTTGGGCTTCTAAGTAAATGTTTAGCGAATGATGGTATTATTGCTACTTATTCTTGTGCGGCGGCAGTGCGTAAAGCCATGCAATTAAATGGTTTAAATATCGCTTCTAATGAAGCTGTAGGAGGAAGGGCGCCCGGCACCATTGCTTCATTTTATCCTCTCCCACCATTATCCTTAAAAGAGTTAGAACAGCTAGAAACAAAGGCTTCTGTGCCTTACCGAGATACTGATTTGCGGGGGAGGGCGCCCTCCATCCTAAAACAACGTGAAAATGAGCAAAAAAATTCTAGTCTTGAATCCACTGGTAAATGGAAAAAAAGATGGTCAAAATCTAACAAGGTTTATTAATTAAATGCTTAGAGAAATTAGACGGAAAATAATTAGTGGAGAGTTTGAGTTGTCGAAACACGCTGTTGATCAATCGATTTTCAGAAAGATTAGAATAAAGGAAATAAGAGAAATGATAAATAATGGCAAAATAATCGAAGACTATCCCGATGATAAATACGGTGCTAGTTGTTTAATTTGCGGTTTTACAATGGTTAATCGTCCTTTACATATTCATTGTAGCTATCCTTCTCGCCCGATTTTAAAAATAATCACTCTTTATCAACCGACGCAAGAAGGTTGGCAAAATAATTTTACAATTAGGAGGTAATTTTCATGAATTTTAAACAGGAAAATAAACAATTAGTAAATAAGTTGGTTACTTATTCTTTGGAGTTAAATGGGCAGTTAATTATAGTAGAAAATGTACCTGCGAGGGTAAATGAGGAAACGGGAGAAAAGTTTTTTGCTCCTGATATAGTAGAACGTTTACAAGATATGATTTTAGGTGATGAAAAACCCCTAAATTTTATCTTGAAATGTGAGTGAAAGACCCCCGTTGAATTTCTCAACAAAAAAATACCCACTGAAATCAACGGGGGATGTAAACGAACCAACAAAAAAATCG